>JAEYOM010000190.1 GCA_023411715.1 Bacillota bacterium
GGCTCAATTGATAAAGCCATTACTAAATTTCGAATTGAAATTTATTGACCTTCGGAGGTGCTTAAGGTTGGACTAGAAGTTACAGAAAAATATGGATTGAAGATGGGATAGGGGAAGGTTTCTACAAAGGACTGTGCTGCAAATCGTCCCCTTTTGACCATCCCCATTTCCTTCTAATGTTCATATCCTTGTTGCAGGAGCTTCATCATCCCATCTACACATTTATCTATTTTAAAATCCGCAATAAAATCCTTATACTGATCGATGCTGTTTTTATTCTCCAATTCTGGATTACTAGCACTAAAATCAATAATAAGTTTCTCTGTTGACTGTTCTAATGTTAACAAATCGTTATATTCCCCCGGAAAAACGTAATACGTATGATTTGTTGTATTAATTGGCTTAGCCTGCGACTTGTTGTCATAACCACTAAGTTCCAAATTAGTTTTATATATATCCATATCCAGAGAATTGTTTTTTTCATATACATAAAATGAACTAATTATAACTGGTGTTTTACCATTATCTTTTGATATAAGCATGTGGATTACATATATATCTTTTATTTTTTGCGGTATATTCTCACTTTTTTTATCCTGATTTTGCTTGCCAGTGGCTATACGTATTTTAGGTGTTACTATTATACCTACAATTGAATTTTTATCAATAAAATCCAACTTAACATTGAAACGTTTTTCAAAATCATCAGGTGAAATATTTGCAATTGGAACTAGATTTGTATTTGTTATTATATTATGATCTGTGGTTGTTGAAGTCACATTTTTGAAATCGATACTTTCTGCAAGCTCCTTTATTGCAGCAGCCAATTTGTCGCCTGTTTCCTTTATAAAATCAATATCGATTTTATCTGGAGTATCTTGCAATGTATGTACATTACTTTTGGCCAAGTCCGATATTGTAGTAATCAGAACAGCATCGCTGAAACTCATGTTATCACTCACTATGTCAAGTTGAGCTGCTTTAGCATCCGATTTTAAGCTTTTCAATTTATCCGCAATTTTTTGTGCTACGTCAGTTGATCCCTTGCTTTTATTAGCGTCAACAATTAGAGTACTGTTTCCCATGTTACCAATGCAATCTATGTTTATATCAAAAAATGATTTATATTTACCGTCGATTTCTCCCACAAAGGCTTTACTCCCGCTTAAAGTATGGGTAAAAGCCTCTTCTCCGTTGAACGCGCAAAACACTATGTCATATGCCGGCTTATCGTCCTTGTATAACGACTTCAGGCATTTTGCCGTATCAAGCAGCGCGCATATGCCAGATGCATTGTCAAATGCGCCTTTCCATATGAAATAATCCGCTTCTCCCGGTTTGCCTATACTACCAATATGATCAAAATGTGCACTTATTATAAGCGCATTTTCACGGTTTTTACCTTCTATTAAGCCTATAGAATTCTTTAGTGTAGTGTTTGCAACATCAGGCGATGATGAAAATCGTATTGTTTTTCCAACTCGAGATTTTATCCTGTCATAAGCTTGTCCGTATACACCAACCTCAGGTACTTTTCCTATTTTATAAGAGTATGCGTTTCTGCTCATATTTTCCTTTTTAATTAGTAAAAGCTTTACATGGCTGTTTTTACTGTATTCCATTGCCTTACCTATATTATCCGTTAATATGGCACAGTCAGAATTATTGGGTTCAAGCAATAATGGTAATGTAAAATCACTCTCTTCGAGGTTTATTTCAATAAAATCTTTGCCGTACGTAAAATTTTCTATAGAAACTCCACCCTCAGTAATATCCATCTTAATTGAATCAGGGGCTATATTTACAACTGTAGCTTCGTATGGCATCGAAAACTCTTTATCAAATGGAACTAGTCCGATCTCTTCAAACCTTTTATTAATATAATTCTGAGCTGCTTCGTTTCCGGGAGTCCCGGGCCTCCTCCCTCCACATAAGTCAGATGTCAGGTAATCCATATCTTTAACTATTGTCTTTAATGCCTGGCTATTATTTAGCCCGCTATTCGTACTGCAAGCCGTTATTAGAAGGATTATTAGCAGCATGGTCATTGTACACTTTGGTATCTTTTTCACTTAAGTATCATCCCCTCGTATCTCTAACTTAAAATATTCACCTTCATTATTGGGTATTGACTAATGACATTCATTATTATATATTGCTGCACTTGAAAATTTTGCCGTAATTTGTCGTAAAATCCCCCTTTAATAGGTAATAGTTTCTACTATTTACGTCCATAGCAGCCTTCGAAAATAAATCAAAATAAATCTAAAAATCCTGACCTGAAAAGAAAAACAGGGCGAGCGGCAGAATCCTTAATAATTCATACGCTTACCCTGCAAATACATTAATAGATTTAAAAAGGAAGCCCTTCGGCTTCCCTTTATTTGTTATAATCTGGCCTCTTTATCCATACCCTCGCCATACGCCATGCCTTTTCGTTGATCAGATGCGGGGGCCATCGTAGTCTTCCTTGATCCGCTTCAGTAATTGATACAGCCCGTAAGGATATATCTCCCAGCCTGTATCCGTATATTGCCCCACAGGCTTGATCTCCTCGTATCTGAATGGACTGCCCGTAAGACCCTCGCTTATCGTCTACATTCTTTCAGGAGCGCTTATGCTTATAAGGTCGAGCACGTTCCTGATAACTGTCCGGGTAGAGGAAACAAGCACAAGCCTTGCCTTCATCAGGCTTTCCTCCTCGCCCTTTACCCTGCATGCGTTATAAAAGCTGTGGAACAGGGAGGCAACATCCTCGACGTATCTCGTGAGCCTGCTCGGTTCGAGCGTCTGCGCCGATATCCTGATCTCGTCGGGATACTCGGCCAGCTTCCTGATCAGTTCAAGCTCTTCGGGAGCCGTGAGGTTCGTCAGGTCGGCTTCATCCGCCGAAGGCACCTTCGTCCCTTCGCTTTCGATGAGCCTGAGCATGCTGCATATCCTCGCATGCGCATATTGTACGTAATATACGGGATTTTCATTGGACTGCTTTACCGCCAGGTCGAGATCGAAATCAAGGTGGCTGCCCGACGCCTTCGTGTTGAAAATGAAACGCGCCGCATCCCTTCCGACATCCTCGAGCAGATCCTCAAGCGATATCGCCCTGCCCGTCCTCTTTGACATCTTTGCAACTTCACCGTTCTTAAACAGCCTGACGAGCTGGAACAATACGATGTCCAGCTTCGCGGGGTCAGTGCCGATAGCCTGTACGGCAGCCTTCATCCTTGCGACATGCCCGTGATGATCCGCGCCCCAAAGATTGATAACACGGTCAAAGCCGCGCTTCTGGAATTTATTCCTGTGATATGCTATATCTGACGCAAAATATGTAGAAAGCCCGTTGTTCCTGACAAGCACCTCATCCTTGTCGATGCCGAATTCCGTCGCCTTGAACCATTCCGCGCCTTCCTTCTCGATTACCAGATCGTGTTCCTTCAGATATCTCAATGTGTCTGCAAGCTCGCCGCTTTCGTACAGCGATTTCTCGGAAAACCACACGTCATAATGTATTCCGTAGGCTTCGAGGCCTTTCCTTATCCTCTCGATATTCTTGGGCAGCGCATATTCGACCAGTTCACGGCGCCTCTTCCCAGAATCGGCTTCGAGCAGCTTGTCCCCGAATTCGGCAATATAATTTTTCATATGGTCGATTATATCTTCGCCCTGATAGCCATCCTCGGGAAATACGACTGCGTCCGTTCCCTTCAGCAGCTGTATATAACGGGCTTCAAGAGATATGCCGAACTTTTCTATCTGATTGCCGGCGTCATTTACATAGAATTCGCGCGTAACATCGTAACCCGCAGCCTGCAGTACGCTCGCGATGCAATCTCCAAGGGCTCCGCCCCTCGCGTTCCCCATATGGAGCGGTCCCGTAGGATTTGCGCTGACGAATTCAACCATTACCTTTTTACCATGGCCTAAATCGATCCTGCCGTAATCCTCGCGCTCGCGGTCGATAATTTTCAGTGCATCATACAGCCAGGCTTGTTTAAGATAAAAGTTAATGAAGCCGGGTCCGGCGCATTCCGCTTTTTCTATGTATGTACCTGCAAGATCCAGATTGCGGATAAGGATCGATGCAGTCTGCGCCGGGGCCTTTCTGACCTGCTTAGCCAGCTGCATGGCGATATTCGTGGAGAATTCCCCATGCTCCTTCTCTTTAGGCGTTTCTACTGTGATCTCACCGGCCTCGGTCTGCGGCAGCTCACCTTTGCTTATTGCCGCAGCCAACGCATTTTTAACTGTATTCCGGACTTGTTCCCTTATATCCTCTATGATGTTTGTCACCTGTTCGTCCTGCCTCTCTAATCGACAAATAAAAATCGTTTTCTCCTGTATTATTATTATCTATTTCCAATTGATAACCGACCCGGATCTCTCCTCCGTTGTCATCCATCCTGACGTCCACTTCGTTTGCGAGCACCCCTATCGTAAAGGCGCCGTACTCCGTATCATAATAGGATATGTGCTTCTGACCCTGCTGAAATACGAATTGCGAATTCACCGAGCCCACCCGGATCAGTGTAACGACCCCGTCCATTACCTTGAGCGTAGTCTTTGTGCCGTTCATGCCCGTAACGTCGCTTTCATCGTAGGTCACATAATAAGCTTCATCTTCCTTGTAATACTTGCCTTCCGTGACTAATTCCAATATGTTCGAATCCTGGTCCTGCGAAGTCTGCGTGCCCTTTACCGAAATAATTACGTTCTTATCCATTTAAAACACGCACCTTTCTGCGGTCAGATGCCGCAATTCATTAACTTTACTGTCTTTCCAGGGAACTATGCACCTCTCAATACTTTTCAATATCCACTTTCTCTGCCGAGTTTACTGCCTTGCCTAAAATTGCGCTGCATAACGGTTCGAATTTCTCAACGCTGTCGCTGGTGTAATAACGGTATACGGGTTTGTAACGTTCATCCCTCTGCATATTGTTTTCCGAAATTGTCTTTTTTACAACTCTGGCGACTTCCAATGCGGAACTTACAAGTCTTACGCCCTCGCCCATAACTGCAGAGATCGTTTTTTGCAGCAGAGGATAATGCGTGCAGCCCAATACGAGAGTATCGACTTCAGTCTTCTTCAGCGGCGTCAGGTATTCCTCGGCTATCCTCATCGCTATGTCGTTTTCCCACCAGTCCTGTCCTTCCTCGACAAGAGGAACAAACAGGGGACAGGCCTTTTGATATATTTCGATATTATTATCCAGTTTATTTATAGCTTTCTGGTACGCTCCGCTGTTTACAGTTGCGGTTGTGCCTATAACGCCGATCCTGTGATTCTTCGTTTCCGATACAGCAGTCACGGCGCCCGCTCCTATTACTTCTATCACGGGTATATCGAGGCTTTTTTTCACTGTCTCGTAATAGGCGCTCATAGTATTGCATGCTATAACTATCATTTTAATATCATGATTCAATAAAAAACGAATATCCTGGAGCGTATATTTAATAACGGTGTCCCTGGACTTCGTACCATACGGCGCTCGGCCGTTATCGCCAAAATAAATGACGCTTTCTTCCGGCAGATGTTTCGTGATCTCCTTAAAAACAGTCAGACCTCCGAGCCCGGAATCAAAAACTCCTATTGCTCTGTTATCCATTTAGATATTTCCCCCAAATCAGCGCGATGAAATGGTAAATTAAGTATCGAGCTCTCTTTGATTGTCCTGGTAGCGCTCGAGTGCGAGGTCTATCAGTTTTTCTATCAGCTTGCCGTAGGGGAGGCCCGAAGCCGCCCATAACTTCGAATACATGCTTATTTGCGTGAAGCCCGGCATAGTATTTATCTCATTTATATATATACCGTTATTGTCCTTGCGTACGAAGAAATCCACCCTTGCCAGTCCCGAACAATCCAGGGCTCTGAATGCTTTTACAGCGTAGCCTCTGATCTTTTCGATAAGTTCGGCAGGAAGCTTTGCAGGTATTATGATTTCGGAATCGTCACCGCTCATGTATTTTGCTTCATAATCGTAAAATTCGTTGCAGGGAACGACCTGTCCGACCGTCGATGCTTCAGGCTCGTCATTGCCCAATATCGCGCATTCCGCCTCCAAGCCGTCGATAAACTCTTCGACAAGGATCCGCCTGTCGTACTTCGCGGCAAAATGCAGCGCGTTTTCAAGCTCGCCGCGGTCATGCGCCTTGCTGACGCCTACTGATGAACCCGCGTTGGACGGTTTCACGAAGCAAGGGTACGTCAGTGTATTTTCCACTTCGGATATAAGCTTTCCCATGTCCCGCAATATCTGCTTCCTGCTGTAAACCAGATATTTCCCCTGCGGAAGGCCTTCCTTTTCGAATATGACCTTTGAATAGGCCTTGTCCATCCCCAGCGCCGAGCCGAGCACACCGCAGCCGACGTACGGTATCCCCGCCAGTTCAAGCAGGCCCTGGATAGTGCCGTCTTCACCGTTAGTGCCATGCAGTACCGGGAAAATAACATCTATTTTCTTATTGTCTTTTTCAGCTTCCGCGATAGCGGCGCCTGCGGTGAGCAGCATCTGTTTCGAATCCTGGCGCGATTCTGCCAACGCCTGCCACTCTCCTGTCCCGATAAGCCCGATAGGACCGTCGTAGGAGAGCCATCTCCCGTCCTTTGTAATGCCGATCATGGCAACATCGTACCTGCCGGTATCGATATTTCTCAGGACCGCCTCTGCCGAAAACCTCGAAACTTCGTGTTCGGTGGACTGGCCCCCAAATAATATCGCAATTCTCTTTTTGTCTTCCATATTATATCTACCACCCATTAAAATATCAAGCATTGCCTTCTAATATATATTGTTTATTTTACTATTTAAGTACCCCAACTTCAACCCTTGCATTTTGGGTACTTTTAAGGAAACGCTTTACTAACGGGAAGCAGAAGAATACGAAGAATACTGCATTGATGGTGGAAATTGGAAAAAGGCAGATCCCCCAGCCGGAGATCTGCCTATATTAGCAATTATATTCTGCTTATTATTTTTTATTCCAACAGTTCAAGACCGTCCATCATCTCGCCTTTCGGGCCCGAAGTTTCCTTTGAATCCCCGCCTGCAGGATTACCGGCCGCAGGAGTCTGCATATTGCCTGTTTCATTGCTGTCCCCAGTTACATCCGCGCCGGAGTCGGCAGAATCCTTGCTGATCAATTGCGTGCTTCTCGGGAACAACGCGTCGAACTTGAAGTTGCCCATATATTCCTTTTGTGTTTTGCCGTCTATATTAAATTTTACCCTTTCAATTCCCTCAAGCTCGGTAAGGGAATTTACTATGGAGTAGATAGTCATCCTTTCGGCGTCTTTCCCTCCGGGATGCTTGGTTTTGAATTCCTTTGAAAGATTAACAGTGGCTACCTTGTTTTCGATTTTTACCGGCGATACCAGCTTTGTCTCTTCCGGGATCGTTCTCTTAAAGGCTGTGTTGTCCGAAGGTCCCTTGATCAATTCGGTTATGACCGCCGACGCAAGCGTACTGCCGCTCTTTTTAACTTCCGCGGTATCCACATAACGTATTTCAAGCTTCAGTTTCGTATTGTCCGGATTTGCAAAGTAAAGACGGATCGGAGTTTTGTCCGTAAGTTTGCTGGCTTCCGTCTCACCGATCACAATGCTGCTTACCGGCCGGAGTTCATCATCCTGGGTGTCCTGCAGTCCAAGTTTCTGCAATACGCTGCATCCGGGCAGCATTACGATTATAAACACAAACAGCGTAACAAATAATATGGTTCTTCTCATTATTCGGCCACCTCACATCTAATTAGGACAGTACCGGTGAGCATTTCCCGAAATGCTGCCAGGTAATAACCTCTAAGTTATTTCTATGCTTGGGCGGCCTTCAGTATTCTAAAGATAGTACAAAAAAATTTTATTTTGTACTGCTTTTCGTAAGTATCTGAACGATTTTCCTTACGTCGTCATCCACGACGCTGTAACATATTTCAAGACCTTTTCTGGATCCCGCTACGATCCCGGCTGCCTTGAGCTTCGAGAGGTGTTGTGAAACAGTGGACTGGGGCAGCTTCATGCATTCCTGTATCTTCGTAACGTTGCAGCTGCTGTCCATCAACCCCTTTATTATACATAACCTTTGGGGATGCGAGATCGCTTTGAGTTTTTCTGCCTGCAACTCATAATTTTTAAAATCTACTTCCATTACAAACCCTCCAAACCTGATGTCAGACAAAGAATAATTTAACAGGAAATCTCTGCTTTCTCTAACATTATCAGTTTTGCAAAGCATATTCAAGCTAAAATTGGATACTTTACATGGCTTTTGTAAATTTATCTGCGAACGAGCTGGCACAATAACTGTCAGGTTTTATCTTCGGTATGAAGTTAAGTCCCTTTACCATTCCTACCATTTCATTGATTAGGCTTTTGGTGGGTCCCTTGGTCCCTATATCTATATGGAATTCGAAGGATATTCCTTCCTTCTTCCCGTTTTTGCACACCGCCTGCCTTATTCGTTTCATTCTGTCCTCGCCGAACAGATATGCAAGCTGGATACTGGCACAGGTCTCCAGGTAGATCTTTTCCCTCAGATTGGTCACTGGTCTTTGTATATCGTATCTGTGAAGAAACCCGATAGCGCCTTTGCCTATACGGTGGACATGGATGCACGATACAAAAACCGTTTTGGTGCCGACCTGCGAATCAGTCCCTACGGATATCCTGTAGGAGCTGTCGGTGTCCGCCCGTATGAAGTCCATAATGTCGCGAAAAACCTGCTCGAAATTGAGCCCATCCTTTTTCATGCTTCTGAAGACCGTGTTTTCGTCGATCGTAAGCGAGTTTCCAAGTAACATAGGTGTACCCTCCCGTTCCATCCAATATTACGGCAGATAGTCATATCGTGGTAAAAAACAAGCCCTGCGATGGGGATACCGATCACAGGGCTTTCTTTATCGACGATTTAAGGACAGCGTAAGTACGGCTGACGTGTTTTCGAGTTATTATCCGTAAACGGCTCATACGACTCATACAACTATCCCTTTCAAATATTTAAGTTCATATTAACATACTGAAAAAGTAAAATCAATTGTAAAGTCAAGCCAAATACTTTTAGCAGAAAAGGTAACAACAATTATCAGTATTTAAAGCGTCGTGCCGGCTGTCTGCGCTGCAGTCCAGTCTCATAAACGCCGTGCCGACTGTTTTCTATTGCGGAGTTTCGTTCAAAGAGCATATAGATTCAGCTGTGCGGCAAATCAAACTCGCGGGGCATGGATATATCATTGCCCCGCTCAAACAGTGATTTGCCCTTGTCAATGCTTCATCAATATGCTCTAATTCGCGAAACTCATGCAATATCAAACAGCCGGCACGGCGTATTAGCAAACGATATTGCAATAGTTAACTAACCTTTTTTTCTTCTACTTACTTAGCAATGGTTTACGTTTTTAGACAGCTACAATAAAAAGGCCAACAGGCCTTTTTATGATTTAATATATTTTTTGATTTCCCGCCAAAAGTTTTCTCGTGTTCCTGCCATTATAATAACAACAACTTCGCCATTCTCATTTTCTGATAACCTGTATGCAATTTCGTAGTTCGTTTTATGATAGTATACATCATACCCATATATGCCTGCTAAATCACCCGTTTTAGCCTCTCCTATTGATGGATCTTTTCTAATTTCCCGGACAGCATCTTTAAATTTGTTCTTCAATGTTTTATCTACTATTTTTTTAAAATACCTTTCAGCTGCAGGCTGAATGATTATAGGTAACAAACCATCCATCAATCTTCACCAAAAATGTCCGACATTTGATCATCGCCCGTTCCTCGGAAGCTCCTTGCTGCTTTGTCCGCCTCATCTATCATTTCCTGTACAGCAGGCCGTACTTTTTTTGTCATCCTTTGAAACTCTTGCAGCAGTTCATTTCCTCCCAATCCCTTTGCTACTAGTTCTTTTAAAATTTCTTGCGCAAATTCTACATTAGATTCAATTCTCACAGGTTTAATAATTAGCATATCTTTATCAACAAAGCATTCTACTTCATTGCCGATATCAAGCATCTTAAAGTATTTTAGTGGTATTGTAATTTGCCTCTTCTGTGATACACTAATACGCTTTTTTTCTGATCTCATAGAACCACCTATCTTTAACGGATTTATAGCTGCCTCTGCGTACATAAGTATCCCCCATTTCCAGTATATAAATAATATTTTCTTTGTTTCTTTGTTTCCTTGTCAAAAATAATTATACCACTATTTTTACTCTTTACAAGGGTAACTTATATTAATTTGGCTCTCAGCACTGCGACGCATCAGCTATTTAAACATATGTTCGTTTTATGATATAATCTGGTATAGCAGAGAAAAAGGGAAAGGTCGGTCTTGTCACTATGTGGATTGTTTGTATATCTTCATCAAATATGAAACATGCCGGTGAAAATAGCACTTCTCTGAAAGTGTGCAGACTTATTAAAGATATGGTAAAGAGAAAAACCTCCGGTGATGTACATGTTGAAATCGTTTCCCTTGTAGATTTTGAACTTAAATCATGCATTGGCTGTGGAAGATGTTTCAATCAGGACAAATGTTTCAACGACAATGAGTTTAATAATCTATATGATATCCTTCGTATGGCAGATGCTTTATTTATTATATCGGCTCATTATGCTCCAATACCTTCAAAACTTGCAATTCTTCTCGAAAAGGTCGAACAATTAGCATTTTTAAAACGGTTTAATGACGAATCATATCGTGCCCCGTTATTCGGGAAACCTGTTGGAATTATTGGACATGGCGGAGGTACAGAAGAAATACATAAATATTATAAAGAACCTGTTATAGATTCTATTTGGAATGCTTTGTCATACCCGGTAGAAATGAATGTCATAGGTATCGATGCTGACCAGCCGAGAGGAGTTACTTTTCCGGTTAAAGCTGTCAAAAAAGTTAACAACTCCATATTCCCCATACAGGAATATGATTGGAATGACATCGAAAATAGGTTAGATCCATTAGTTAATAAGGTTATAGAAGCATTATAAAAAGTGATGTCCTGGCACCTAAATAGGGCTTAAACTACGGCGCCGTCTGTTTGATATTGCATGAGTTTTGCGAGATAGAGCATATTAAAGAGGCATTGGCAAGGGCAAATTCATGTTTGAGCGAAGCGGTTCACCGCGAGCGAGTTTGAATTTGCCACTGGGCTGAGTTTATATGCTCTTTGAACAAAACTCCGCAGTAGAAAACAGACGGCGCCGCGGTTAAAATAACTCGAACGGTGTCTTTAGTAACCGGTTTCGCCGCGGTATAAACCGTGGCGCCGTCTGTTTGATATTGCATGAGTTTTGCGAGATAGAGCATATTAACGAGGCATTGGCAAGGGCAAATTCATGTTTGAGTGAAGCGGTTCACCGCGAGCGAGTTTGAATTTGCAATGGGCTGAGTTTATATGCTCTTTGAACAAAACTCCGCAGTAGAAAACAGACGGCGCCGCGGTTAAAATAACTCGAACGGTGTCTTTAGTAACCGGTTTCGCCGCGGTTTACCGGGTTGCGGCGATTTGAAGCCGACACCGCAGTAATAACAATTAGCACAACGTTTTTACCGCCCATCGCTGCCACTACAGGCTCTTGACGTAATCTGAGATCGCTTTCCCGGCCGTCGCACCCTGCCCGACCGCTATCGATATCTGCCTGAAGCTGCTCGCACAATCTCCAGCCGCAAATAGCCCCTCGAGATTCGTCTGCTGGTTTCCGTCCGTTACTATTGTATTCCCATCCGTCATTATCCCCATTTTACGCGCGAAATCAGCGCTGGAGGCGCTTTCATAAGCAACGAACAATCCGTCCAGTTCTTCGCTTGTGCCGTCTGAGAAGTGGATCCGCTGCAGGAAATCCGTTCCGTCCAGCTTTGAGATCTGCCTTGTTTCAACCCTGAACTGCACGGCGTCCTCCTCATATTTACTGCTCAACTCGAGCTTTTTGCCATTCGTGTATATGGTTATATTCTTTGTATAGGTAAGCAGTTCGACAGCCTCATGCGCCGCGTAATCCTTGTTGCCGAGGACGCCTACCCTGAGGTTGTTGTAAAAGAAACCGTCGCAGGTGGAACAGTAGCTTACGCCCTTTCCCTCGAATTTGACAAGGTTCTCTATCCTGATCGCTTTATTTGCCTGGCCCGTAGCCAGAAGTAAGGCTTTGGATGTAAATCTTCCGGATGACGTCACGACATTGAAGTAATCTTCCTTTTCGACGGATATTACTTCATCTTCGATAACCTCAACGCCCAG
>JAEYOM010000207.1 GCA_023411715.1 Bacillota bacterium
AGCGCGTCCTTGTGCAGGATCAGGTCGGATATTTGCAGTTCATACTGATATTTTGCTATTTCTGCAGCATACAGGCTTTTATCCGCAGGTTTGCCTTTCCTGTCGTAAACCTTGTCTTCAGGTGCCACATAAGTAAAATTATCTGTGATAACGGAGGAATTCCTAAGGACCGCATGCCCGTAATCGTTGTTGAATATATCGTGACCTATGGCATATGGTACTTCGAACCCCATAAGATTGGCAACAGTCGGGAGCAGATCGAGCTGTCCGCATACTCTCCTGTTCACGCCCGTCGCTTTCATCCCGGGAAACCGTATAAAGCACGGTACCCTCTGAAACCTGACCCAATTGTATTCGCTGAACGTATAACCGGTCAGGTCCGAGAATGATTTGTTCTGGTCTTTGGGGAAAGCGTAATGGTCACCGTACAAAATAATGACGGAATTATCGTAGAGACCCCTTCGTTTAAGGTCGTACAACATATCCCCAATAGCTTCATCGACATAATTTGCCGCCTTTACGTAATCTCCGGCCAGTGTACCTTCAAGGCTTCCCGTATCAAAACCTTCGTTCGCTTCGAAAAAGTTATACGGGTGATGACTTGTCAGCGTGATCATAAAACTGTATACCGGGCCTGCGACATCGGACAGGTCCAGCGACTGGCGGAAGAAGGACTTATCGCTGAGCCCCCATCCAAGGAGATCATCCATCGTGAAATCCCTGCTGCTTATAAACTGGTCAAATCCCAGGGAACTGTACATCTCCATCCTGTTCCAAAAGCTTGGGTAATTCGCATGGAAGACCATCGACACATATCTTTTTTCATTCAGCTTACGGCTGATACTGTCATAGGTATTGCCGGGAAATCTGAAATATACGGAAGAGTCTCCAAGCGGATAAAGCGAAGTATTTGCAAGGAACTCCGCGTCTGAAGTATTTCCCGCGCCGGTCTGGCTGTAAAAATTATTGAGATAAACGCTGTCGCGGATGAAACGGTTGAGATTCGGAGTTATTTCATTTCCGTTGCACTTCGCATTGATCAGGAATTGCTGTATCGCCTCCATCTGAATGACGATCAGATTTTTTCCGACTGCCGCCCCTTTGAATTTCGTACCCGTATTCCGGTTCGACGCAAAAAAGCTTTCGATTTCGGATTTTTCTTCCGTGTTGAGGCTGCGGTCTTCAAAGTAGTTTTCCCTTATAAATCTGTCGGTATCGTAATAGTGGAAATAGAATATGCCCAGGTTATTCACCATATATTTGTTGTCATATGGAAAAGTACCCTGTGATGACTTGCCGTAAGCAAAGTTTGACAGCTCATAGCCGCATGTAAAAAGCAGCAGAGCCGCGCAGATCTTTAAAACGGGCTTTATGCGTGTTATGCCACCCCGGATCCGGCATTTCAGCGCAGCGGTACCGACGCAGAGAATCGGAAGATCTGCAGCAAAGATCATGTCGCCTGGTTTGAGCAAGGATATTATGCTGCTGCCGACGGCTCCCACCAGCCTGAACTGGTTCAAAACCGTAACGGTCATAAGGTTTTGGAAATATCTGAAATACAGTATATCAGCCAATAACAGCAAGCTGACCGCCGCATCGGCAAAAATCAGGATATGGAGCCTCCTGCGGTTAGAGAGTACAAGGATCACAGATGACACTAAGATGCATGACGCAAACAGCGATAAGTACATATTGAGGTTCATACGGCTGAAAAACGGCATTTCACTGATCCCGGACGAGTATTGGAAATAGACGGCCTTCAGCATTACGCCGCAAATTGACACTACCCATAATATGGCCTCTATGACTGTCTTTCTACGCAAAAACATACCTGCCTTTTTTTGTATTATTTTTTGCAGTATATTAAAGTTGATACGTCATTTTTTGAGTGGTAGAATTATTAATGACAAATATGGAAAACGCAAAAAGTTTTGGTGCAAATGGCAATAAGGTAATACACCCGGGTGGGTGCGAAATAGGCCCGAGACCGATAGATCTGCATCTGAAAGCTCTTAGGAGCATGGGCGCCAAGGTACAGGATGCACAGCGGGGTTTTATCTACTGTGAGGCGGAAAGGCTGAGAGGCTGCGATATCCAGCTCGACTATCCCAGTGTGGGAGCTACGGAAAACATTATGCTCGCATCCGTATTTGCCGAAGGCGAGACGATTATCAGAAATGCCGCGAAGGAGCCTGAGATCATGGATCTGCAGAATTATCTGCAGGCGACGGGCGTACAGGTTACCGGAGCCGGTACAAGCGTGATCCGGATACAGGGTGGGGATCACAAGCTGCGTAACGCAGAGCATACGATAATTACCGACCGGATAGTGACCGGTACATATATGGCCGCTGCTGGGATCACAGGCGGGGCGCTGCTGATTAAAAACGTTATTCCAGAATATTTGACCTCCATTACAGCTATTTTGCGTGAAAGCGGCTGCAGGGTAAACATCAAGGGGAGTACCATGCTGGTGACCGGGCCCAGCAGGCTCAGGGCCATAGATATCATAAGAACGCTGCCGTATCCCGGATTTCCGACAGACATGCAGGCCCAGCTCGTAGCAATGCTCACAATAGCCAGGGGCACAAGCATAATGGTGGAAACAGTTTTTGAAAACAGGTACAAACATGTCGACGAATTGCTCAGGATGGGGGCAAATATAAAGCTAGAAGGCCGCCTGGCCGTGATCAAGGGAGTAAAGAAGCTGACCGGGGCCAATGTCTACGCCCGTGATCTCAGGGGAGGGGCCGCATTGGTACTGGCGGGGCTTGCCGCCGAAGGAGAAACCGTAATTTCGGATATAAAGCATATCGACAGGGGTTATGAGAATATAGAAGAGAAACTGAGGCAGTGCGGAGCGTCCATACAGCGAATACCATAAAAAGGCTCCGCCAGCCCCGGTTGCATGGGCGAGCAGTTGACGGCAGTCAACGACCAGCCCCGGTTGCACTAAAGATGGGTATTCAGGGGGATATTCATGAAATTACGAAGGATTAAGGATGCAAAGGGACCTGCGCCCAAAACGAAAAAAGGTAAGAAAAGGCGCAGAAAGGTAGTAAAACTAGTCAGAAATCTTATCGTTACCGCCTTGTTTGCAGTGACTTTAATTTACGCCGCACTCTCACCATTTTTTAATATCAAGGAAATATCGGCAAACGCCTCAAAGCATTACAGCGAAAATATCCTTGCGGAGGCTTCGGGCATAAGCCTGGGGCAGAATGGTTTCAGGCTTTTGTTCGAAGGGGCGGGCAGGATTTATCTTTTACATATCGGCTCAGCCGAGAAACAAATACTTGAGAAATGCCCATATGTAAAAAGTGCCAATGTCAGGTATATCCTGCCGTCGAAGGTTATCATAAGGGTAGAAGAGAGGACTCCCGGCGTGATACTGCAGACAAAAACGGCTAGTATGCTGGCTGATAAGGAGGGATATCTGCTGGAATCCGGCGCTGATCCAAAAAAGCTGAAACTGCCCGTGATAAAGGTTCCGGAGCCAAAGACGCTGAATTTGGGGAGAAAAATCGGTGTGCCCGGTGAAAATCTTATATCTGCATATGAACTGTTCGATACTATAAAGGAAATAGATAGCGCAAATGAGGACAAGCTTATGCCGAACGTAGATTACGTCGATGTAAGTGATATGAACAATGTGCGTTTTTCACTGCAGGGCCGCATTACCGTCAATTTGGGAAAATTGGAGGATCTGCATTATAAAATAAGTACTGCCGTAACGATATTTAAAAAGAACCTGAAAAAAACAGACAGGGGAGTACTGGATTTTTCGATAGACGCAGATCCGGTATTTACACCGAAAAAAAATGGAGGTTGATTTTATATGTTGCCGATTTTGGGAATGATCATAGGAATATTGATAGGGGTATTTTTCATCCCAGTCAATATACCTCAGCAGTACTCGATCTATATGGCCGTAGCGATACTTGCGGCGCTGGATTCCGTATTCGGCGGTATCGCCGCCATGATGCAGCAGAAATTCGACATGAAGATTTTCATATCTGGATTCTTTGGAAATGCCTTTCTGGCGGCTATACTTGCGTACATAGGAGACCAGCTGGGTTTACAGCTTTACCTTGCGGCGATATTTGCGTTTGGTAACAGAATATTTCTAAATTTCGCGGTTATTCGCAGATATATGTTGAATAAGACGGCTAAAAAAGATAATATATAGTTTGTAGGGGGATGCTTTAGTGGGCAATTTGATAGTAAGCATTGACATCGGAACTTCCAAGGCCTGTGCGCTTATAGGAAGGATCAATAAGAATTCCCAGCTTGATATTATCGGCAGGGGCATGGCTCCGTGCAGCGGCTTGAAAAAAGGTGTCATCATCGATATCGAAAGTACGGCTGCCAGCATAAAAAGCGCTCTGGAGGATGCCGAATCGGCTGCTAATGTTCGCGTGGGTTCTGCTTACGTCAATATACACGGCATGCATGTCAGTGTTATCAACAACCGAAGCTGGATGAGCATCAACGGCAGGGAAATAACACAGCGCGACGTGGACAGTATCCTCCATGAAGTCGGTGACATTGAAATACAGGAAGACAGGCAGCTTATCGACGTAATACCCAGGCAATACATCATAGACGGTTACGATGAGATCATCGATCCCGTCGGGATGGTGGGGACCAGGATTGAAGTCGACGCAGACATACTTATCGGGAAGATAACATCTGTTCAGAACATAGTCAAAAGCATGGAACGCGTGGGAATAAAGATCGACGGGGTCGTGGCCGAGGCTTTTGCGACTGGTGAGATCAGTCTGACCGCGGATGAAAAGGATATAGGAGTAGCAATGCTAGATGTAGGCGGCAGCGTTACGGACATTTCATTGTATATAGGAAAACGTCTTGTTTTTTACGATACGATACCGGTCGGCGGAGACCATATAACAAACGACATTGCGATCGGCCTGAGGATCTCCAACGCGGAAGCGGAAAAGATAAAGAGGCAGTTCGAGCTTGCGCTGACTTCGCTTATAAAGAACGACCAGGAAATAAGTGTTCTCGATATCAACGAAAACAAAAAAAAGAGCGTAAAAGTATCTGAAGTAGTAGAAATAATTGAAGCCAGGGTCTACGAGATATTCTCGTTATGCAAAAATCAGATGATAAAGGCAGGCTTCAATATACCCGAGGGCGGAAGCGTCATTATGACAGGCGCGGGAATTTCGTATGTCGACGGCTGCAGACAGCTTGCACATGAAGTATTCGACCTTCCAGTGAGGGTAGTGCAGGCCGGTCAGCTGCAGGGAGTTTCAAAACCGGAATTCATTGCGGCGGCAGGAATGATCCGTTATGTTGCAAACGTAAAAAAAGGCATAAGCACAGCCAGTGAAATAAAGCTTAAAAAAACTGCAAATCCACAGGTAAAAGTATCTTTCATGGATAGGATTATTTCGTTTATCAAGGAAATATTTTGAACTTTTTGAGCTTTTCAGCTAGAATTTTTTATGAAAACTTTGCTTGCTTAAATGTATGGAATAAGATATTATTTAAGTAATGCCAAACCAATGACGAAGGGGGATTCAATTTGCTGGAGTTTGATATCGATATGGAACAATTTGCCCAGATTAAGGTCATAGGCGTCGGTGGTGGTGGCAATAATGCCGTCAACAGGATGATAACCGCAGGTCTTCGCGGAGTAGAATTTATAGCTATAAATACTGACAAACAGGCTCTTTTCCTTTCCAAAGCAAATACAAAAATACAAGTAGGGGACAAGCTTACAAAAGGTCTCGGCGCTGGAGCGAATCCTGAAATCGGTGAAAAAGCCGCCGATGAAAGCAAGGATGAGATAGCCCAGGCGATAAAGGGCGCCGATATGGTGTTTGTTACAGCCGGAATGGGCGGCGGTACTGGAACCGGAGGAGCTCCCGTAGTCGCACAGATCGCAAAGGAAATGGGCATTCTGACCGTGGGCGTTGTCACAAAGCCTTTTATGTTCGAAGGCCGCAAGAGGATGCAGTATGCGGAACAGGGCATCGAAAAGCTCAAAAGTGTGGTAGATACTCTCGTAACGATCCCAAATGACAGATTGCTGCAGGTCGCAGAAAAGAAAACCTCAATAATAGATGCTTTCAGGATGGCTGATGATGTGCTCAGACAGGGTGTACAGGGTATTTCAGACCTTATAGCCGTGCCTGGCCTGATCAATCTTGACTTCGCCGATGTAAAGACAATCATGCTCAATACCGGCATAGCACATATGGGTATTGGTCGTGCTTCCGGGGACGGCAGGGCTGAGGAAGCAGCAAAACAGGCTATACAGTCTCCGCTGCTCGAAACGACGATCGACGGTGCAAGGGGTGTATTGCTCAATATCACCGGCGGAGCAGATCTTGGGCTGTTCGAAGTCAACATGGCGGCAGAACTCATCCAGAAATCCGCCGATCCAGACGCCAATATCATCGTAGGCGCGGTCATCGACGAGAACCTGAAGGATGAGATCCTCATCACGGTCATTGCAACAGGCTTTGAAAAAGGACCGGTCATAAGAAAGCTTGAAAAGATAGCTGAAAAGGCGCCTTTGAAGCCTGAACCCGCTCCCGTAAAGAGACACGCAGGCGGAGAGGTAGCGGATGATGAGCTCGAGATACCGACCTTCTTAAGGAAGAACCGTTTCAAATAGGATATTACCGAGGCAGGCACCCGGCCTGCGATACATAGTTCAATATTACAGCGAACAAGCCAGGTTGTTGTGTTTAATAACCTGGCTTTTAACTGTTATTCTTTGTTGATGTTTTTTGAAAATAGGCATATACTATGGGTAGGAAAGTAAGATTTTCTAACTCGACATAGATTGGAGTTGATAATTATGTTAGCCGAATTGCGCTCAAAATCACAGGTGACAATCCCGAAAGAGCTTGTAGACAAAATGGGGCTTTCCGAGGGGGATAAGCTGGATATTTTCGAAAAAGACGGTACCATTTGCATCATGCCGGTGGTCGTGTACCCGAAAAAGTATCTTGATGAACTCAAAGCGGAAATCGAGGAAACAAAAGCAAAGCTCGCCTCCGGCAGACAGCCTGCCTTTGATAACGTGGACGCGCTGTTTGCAAAATTGGAGGAAAACTGAATGGCCTATCAATTCACCTTTACAGGCCGTTTTAAGAAGCATTACCAAAAGCTGACCGAGCAGGAAAAACGGCAGTTGAGAATAAAGCTTGAACTGCTGGCCGAAAACCCATCGCATCCGTCCTTACGGACAAAGCGTATACAGGGAACAGCCGATTTGTTTGAATGCAGCGTCAATATGGATATTCGCATCATTTGGTACTACGAGGACGATAAAATGATTATTCTTGTTGACGTAGGTCACCACGATATTTTGAAGTAATTAAAGGTGAAGGATGATTACGTTAAATCATATTAACAAATCATTTCGTGTAGCAAAACGCAATTCGGGCTTTGGCAATGCTGTCAAAGCCCTCTTTTCGCGCGAACATGAAACAATACATGCACTTTCTGATGTCGGCTTTACCATTAGAGATGGTGAAATGGTAGGTTACATCGGGCCGAACGGTGCGGGCAAGAGCACGACCATAAAAATTATGTGTGGCATCCTTACGCCCGACAGCGGTACTTGTGATATTAACGGGCGTACCCCCTGGAAGCAGCGCCTTCAGCATGTGCGGGATATTGGCGTTGTATTCGGCCAGCGCAGCCAATTATGGTGGGACGTGCCAGTCGCCGACAGCTTTGAGCTAATTCGAGATATTTATGAGGTTGACGAGAAGATTTATTGCCGGAACCTTGATGAAATGGTTGAGCTTCTTAATCTTTCAGAAATCTTAAAAACTCCTACGCGCAGTCTCTCTCTTGGGCAGCGCATGCGTTGTGAAATTGCCGCGTCACTTTTACATAATCCAAAGATTTTATTTCTTGACGAACCGACAATAGGACTTGATGCCATATCAAAAATCGCCGTCCGGCAATTCATAAAAAAGCTGAACGCAGAGCACAAAACTACGGTTATCCTTACCACTCACGACATGCTGGACATTGAAGCATTAACCGAACGAATCCTGCTTATCGGCAAAGGACGAATCCTGCTTGATGGTAAACTTAACGAATTGCTTCGGCGATCATCTCACAGAAAAACTTTGACCGTTGACTATATGGGAACTTTTCCATCTCTCAGCATGGGTATGACCCTCCTTGAACAAAAGGAAGGGCGAATTGTCGTAGCGATTGACCCCTCGGTAGTGTCGGTATCCGATTCCATTGCCAGCATATCATCGCAGGTTGAAGTGCTCGACATCTCAG
>JAEYOM010000026.1 GCA_023411715.1 Bacillota bacterium
CAGCCACTTGCTGGTTTTTCAAGGACAGAGCTACCGGCTCACTCACTCCACCATGAAATCCCATTAATGTGAAAGGGGTGCTCGGAAAATTAAGTTCCGGACTGCAAGAAATTTATGTTGCCAAAAATAATTCTTTTCATTACCAAAGGCATCATAATTATATCTTTACCACATAACCGTTGTTCCAGTTAATTGCATCACATCGCCGTGTCCATTAAATAGATAATGGAAAGCACCTGTTGTGTTGAATTATTTTATAAGGTTAATACCCCTTATGTAGCTTTCTATTAGACCTCTTATACCCTACCCGCCATTTTTCTCTTTTATCAGCTCTTCCATCTGCAGCTTGGTATCGGCAGATAATGCATCCTTCAGATAATTACGATGTGCAGGCTGTTTTCCCTGCAATACCTGGGTGACTCGTTCATTGGCCCGTATAATCTCGTCCTTCAGGTCTCTGGCGGACAACAAGGCACAGCCTGACCCCCTGATAATGATCTGCTGCAAACCGTCCGATGTTGCAACGGTTATATCATATTTTTGCCGGTTATCATGGGCGAACTTTTCAATATACTGATCTGCCGTCTGCGCCTCCCTGGTAAACACGACATGAATATTATCGTAGTCGAATATTTCCTCAGGATGCCCCTCCAGACGGTATGCGTCAAAAACGGCGATTATTTGACATTTTACAACACCTTGATATTTACTGAGATGATCGAGCAGCTTTGACCGCGCGGCATCCATGCTCTCTTCCGCAAGCTCCTTCAGATCGGGCCACGCAAAGACAACATTATAGCCGTCAACAAGAAGGTATTTATCCCTGGCTTCCTTAGCTTGCCTGTCTTCTTTGGCTTTCCTGGCTTCACTGGTTTCCTGGGCTTCTCCAGCTTCCCTGGCTACTTTCAATTTGCCGACATAGGCCGCCGGGTTATAATAACCTTCGGCATCTGCTTTACGTCTTTGCCAACCGGATTTTTTCCCCTGATTCGCATAATAGGTTTGTTTGAAGATCCTGTCGACCTCTTCCGGATCAAGCCATTTTTCTTCTTTATACGAAGCCTTGTTATCAGCCGCTTCTTCCGATATATCTTCCCTATTTTGAAAGCAGCTTTCAACATGCATAAATTCCTTTACTCTGTCCCAATCAACCAGAAAGCTGGCGCCATTGGCG
The DNA here is from genome assembly GCA_023411715.1 of Bacillota bacterium. GTDB lineage: Bacteria > Bacillota > Clostridia > Acetivibrionales > DTU013 > JAEYOM01. Next base: position 1,175 of record JAEYOM010000026.1, read on the forward strand.
CAGAATACCGAACCTACCGGATTCGCCATATCCCTTTCGGGCTCATATCCAAGCATCTCCATGACCTCTTCGGTATTGTGACAGGGTCCATATCCCTTCAGGCTGCAAAATAGCCTGCCAAGCCCTTTGGTATAGGCCGTAACATCTTTCTGGTAATTTCGCATGGTAACAACAGGAGCGCTTCCTGTAAGAACCGCCGTTTCGCCATCCGAGTGCGAAACATGGCATGTCCCATGCATTTTCTCAATGTCGGTCATGGCACGGCCTACCGTTTTCTCAGGCAGTTCCAGCTCAAAGGCATAGTACGGTTCCAGCAGTACGGACCCGGCTTCCATTAAGCCTTGACGCACCGCACGATAGGTGGCTTCTCTGAAATCACCGCCTTCCGTGTGCTTTATATGCGCCCGGCCCGACACCAGTGTGATCGTCATATCCGTTACTGCCGACCCCGTGAGGACCCCTTTATGAACCTTCTCCTCCAGATGGGACAAGATAAGATTCTTCCAGCTTTTACCCAGTATATCGTCACTGCAATCCACTTTAAACCGAAGTCCGCTTCCACGCTCTCCCGGCTCCAGCAGCAGGTGGACCTCCGCATAATGCCGCAGGGGCTCGAAGTGTCCTACTCCTTCGACGGTATCCGCAATCGTCTCTTTATAAACAATCCGGCCGGAATCGAAGGCTACCTCTATGCCAAACCGGCTTTGTATAAGGCTTTGCAGTATCTCGATCTGCACCTCGCCCATGACCTGGATCTGGATTTCCTTGAGCTGCTCATTCCAAATGACATGAAGCTCCGGGTCTTCCTCCTCGAGCTGGCGCAGCTTCGGTATCATCACTCTCGGGTCGCAGCCTTCCGGAAGTATTATCTGATAGGACAGCACTGGCTCAAGTACCGGTGCGATCGAAGCCTCTTCGGCCCCCAGACCTTCCCCCGGCTTTGTCTGGCTAAGACCCGTCACTGCGCATACTGAACCTGCCTCTGCCACATTCGCCGCTTCGAATTTCTGTCCTGAATAGAATCGAATCTGATTTACCTTTTCCTCCAAAGCTCCATTGGTCAAAACATCCCTTACCTTCAGCCTTCCGCCTGTGATTTTCATATAGGTAAGGCGGTTTCCCTGCTCGTCCCTGCCGATTTTGTATATTTTAGCCCCGAATTTATCCGGATAGGAGGGTATCCTTGCATACTTAACAATACCCTGCATAAACGCCTCGACGCCTTCCAGCCTTAAAGCCGAACCGAAAAAGCACGGGAATACCTTGCGTTCCCTGATGGCTTCCCTGATCTGCGGGACTTCAATATATCCCGATTTCAGGTAAGCTTCCATCAATACTTCATCACACATGGCCAGCCGGTCGTTAAAGTCCTCAAGCTCGTCTTGGCCGTCTTGCTTGTTTTGCCCGCCTTGCCCGTCTTGGCCGTCTTGCTTGTTTTGTCCGTCTTGCTTGTTTTGCCCGTCTTTTCCGTCTGTACCGCCTTGCCCGAATTCAATACATCCGTCACCCAGCTGCTTTTTCAATTCAATCATTATCTTTTCTTTATCAGTCCCGCTTTGGTCCATTTTATTGATGAATACAAAAACCGGTATCTTATATATGTCAAGCAAACGCCATAAGGTTTTCGTATGCCCCTGCACTCCATCTGCCCCGCTTACTACTAAAATGGCATAATCCAACACCTGGAGCGTTCTCTCCATTTCGGTTGAAAAATCCACATGGCCCGGGGTATCCAGCAAGGTGATCTGCGTATTAGCTACTTCAAACATTGCCTGCTTGGAGAAAATCGTTATTCCTCTTGCTCTTTCGAGTTCGTAGTTGTCCAGGTAGGCGTCCTTATTGTCCACCCTTCCCATTTTTCGGATTTTCCCGCTCAAATAAAGAAAACTCTCGGATAGCGTCGTCTTACCCGCGTCTACATGCGCCAATATCCCAATTACCAATTTCTTCATAAGCCCTTATGGTCCTTTAGTGTCGATAAATATATAATACCAGCAAGTTCGGAATCTAACAAACTGCATGTTATACCAAAAAAAAATAAAATCGTCGGTGCATAGGGCGCCCACGATTTTGTACAAGACTTCGCAAAGCTTATTGCGCCAGCACATAAGCTGCATTATTATGCTGCGCAGCAACTCGCTATATTCCGTGATAAAAAAGAATCACCTTGGGATGCATTAATCCAGAAGCATACCGTGCCCCCGGTAGAGCTCCGGGCGGCATAAGCGGTCCCGGATCTTCCGTACTTCCACATCAATCATCCCCCTAACCCTTCACTCCGCCTACTGTCAGTCCGGAAACAAACGCTTTCTGATTCAGCAGGAACACTACCATGATTGGTACGACGGAAAGGACTGCTCCGGAGAACAGCATGTTGTAATTATTCCCATACGGGGAAAGGTATGTCTGTAGTCCAACTGTCAAAGTAAAGTTACTGTTGGTCGACATGACAATCAACGGCCAGAGGAAATCGTTCCAGGCAGTCATGGCCTGCAGGATCCCCATAGTGCCGAAAGCCGGCAGCATAATAGGCGCCATGATCTGTAAAAAAATTCTAAATTCACCGCAGCCATCCACCCTGCCCGCATCCAGAAACTCTCTGGGTATAGTTTGCGAATACTGCATAAAGAAGTAGATTGCAAAACCCGATACGGCAAATGGAAGTACAACTCCGGCATATTTATTAATAAGTTTGAATACCAGCATTTCCTGATAAAGCGGCAGCATCAATATCTCTATCGGAATCATCATGGTGCTGAGGATAATGACGACCAGCAGCGTTTTCCCCTTGAATTCGTACATTGCAACTCCATAGCCGACAAGGGAGGAAAAAGCCAGGGAAATCACAGTAAAAAGCAAAGTGATAATGATGCTGTTTTTGTACCAGCTGAAATAGGACGCGTCGTGCTGGGTAAAAAGCATCAGATAGTTTTTGATCCCGAGCATATCCGGCGTGATTTGCAAGCTGAGGCCGTTCTTAAATACCTGGCTCATATCTTTTACGAAGGACGCGACAAACAGGTAGATAAATGGCGCCAGCGCGCACAGTGACATAAGCAGAAGGACTGCCGCAGTAATCAGCTTGTAGGCAATGCCTTTTTTTCTTTTCATACCCGGTTACCCTCCTTTTTCCCGATTCCCAACAATCTGATATATAGCAGGTTGATCAGAATCAGGCATATAAACAGGATTACCGACAAAGCGGACGCATAACCGGTATCGAACTGTGCAAATGCTGTTTTATAGATATACAGTACTATGGTAAGACCAATATCACCCGGCGTAGATCCGTTTGTCCATAAAACATAGCTTTCTCCGAACATCCGAAGCCCTCCGTACGTCAGTATCGTGATGACAAAAATTAGGATCGGTTTTAAACCGGGGATTATAATATTCCAGAATTTCTGGGATGCATTCGCTCCGTCAATATCGGCCGCTTCATACAATTCGTCGGGAATACTTTGCAGTCCGCAGAGGAAATACATCGTATTGGTACCCAGCCAGCGCCAGGTTGATGTAATAACCAACACAATTATTCCTGTTGCTTTGGTATCATAAAGCCATTGCCTCACAGGCAGATGCAGCCAGGTCATAAGGGTATTCAAAGGCGTCTGCTCTCCGCTTCCAAAGAACAGCCTGAAAAAAATTCCCGCTACGATAATGGAGGTCAAGGCGGGCAGGTAAAGCGCAGAACGAAAACCATTGCGGAAAATTGTCCTTTTATTGTTCAATACAACTGCAAGTAAAACGGAAAGAACTATATTTACAATCAGGATTCCAACTGTAAACAAAATACTGTTGAGGACTGCGGTGCCCAGATGCGTATCTGAAAGTACACGCTTATAATTGTCCGTTCCAATAAAAGTCACCGAGTTAATTCCTTCTATTTTCTGAAAACTCATAACAAACATATAAATCATGGGATACAGAAAAAATAAAAGGAACGATATCACAAAAGGTAATGCAAAAAGGTAAGGCGCTTTTTTCGTGGCATTGAAATAGCGGCTTTTGATATGTTTTTCGGTTATCATATTATCACCGTCTCTTAGATAATCCGGGATATATGCGGGGCTTCCGCATATATCCCGGACAGGATTGATTATTTGCCTGAAGCGCTTTTGATTTCCTTCGCGGCTTCTTCAAGTGCCTGTGCAGGCGTGAGGCTCTTATCGCCCAATGCCTTGAACAGTACATTTTTGCCTACCAGCTGGTTGGCAAGAGGGAATTGCTCATCGGTAATATTTGTGGTGTAGAAATTGTCTTTCATTTGAAGAACGATATCAAAGATGTTGGATCCGAAATAATCCGTATACTTGTTGGACTTCTTCATCGCATCCGTATTCCAGACATCCCAGCGAAGCGGATCAAAGCCAAGCACGCTCCATATCTGAACGGCGCCTTCCGGGCTGATTTTTGCATCGAACAGGAAGCGTTTTGCGAGATCCTGGTTTTTGCTCTGGGTGGTTATACAGGTTGCCGTACCGCCGAATACAGGTGCCACGTCGCTGTCTTCCCATTTCGGAATGGGAGCGAGCTGCATTTTACCCTTGAGTTCCGGCATATAGTCGGTAAACCTGCCCATGTACCAGAAAGGTAAAAGCATGGAGGCAGCTCCGCCCTTCGACATAAAGCCGTAATACTCTTCGGTATGGAAACCGCCGCCGGGGGTCGTAATTGCGGTCCCTTCCTTTATCATATCCAGCATGAACTGAAGGGTTTTGGTGTTGATATCGTTATCCATGGTACACTGTCCATTGTCGTCAAAGTAATCCGACTTTTGTTGGGTGATCATGATGTAATAGCACCAGGAATCGGCGATCTCAAACGTGATTATCGGTTTCCCGGTTTTCTCCAGTACCTTCTTGCCTGCTGTGCGCAGATCGTTCCAATACTTGATATCTTCCACCTTGACACCGGCCTGGTCGAGGATTTCCCTGTTATAGTACATAACAGGGGCGCCTACGTGGTAGTCGATACCATAATACTTGTCACCCTTTTTGTAAATGTTCAATACAGGCTCCAAAAAGGCATTCTTATCTTTCTCGATAATGTCGTTAAGCGGAACCAGTCCTACATTATCGCTCTTCATGAAGTTGCTGAACTTCGCGACATTAATATCTACGAGATCTGGAGCTCCCTGGCCTGATTGCAGCGTGATCAGCAGTTTGCTGTGCATGTCTTCCACAGGATAGGACTCTGTTTTGATATTGATAGGTTCATTTGGGTGCGCCGAATTCCAACGCTGTGCGGCATCTTGCATAAATTGGGTGTGCAATTCCTGATAAGTCCAGAAAGTAAAGTCCGTTGTTTTAGCCGGAGCACCGGCGTCTGACCCGGCAGCTGCGGATGCCTCGGTTGCCGCAGGGGAGGTGTTTGCTTCAGAAGAAGTTTGACCGCTTCCGCATGCTGTAAACATAAGAGCCAGGATCGATAAACAGATTGCTAATGACAAATACCTTTTCATTCTGTTTCCCTCCATAAATTGTCGTTATGCAGATTGTCCGTTTTGGCGCCAAAAACACACTACCTGCTTTACAGTTTTATTTTAACTGCGACCGGCGTTATCAACAATGAACAGTAATGACATAAGGCTATACGTTTTTTACCTGTTTTTCAAAGTCGCCCCCGGATCCGTCTTTTTCCGCCTTCTGCTTATATTCGCCCGGAGTAATTCCGTAACATTTCTTGAATAATTTGAAGAAGTGGTTGTAGTTTTGAATTCCGACCTCGTCAGCTATACTTTTCAGTGAGAATTTCCCCTCGCGGATCAGCCGGGCGGAATTCTCCATTCTGATTTTATTGAGGTAGTCCATGGCATTGATGCCCGTATCGTTTTTAAACAGTCTGGAAAGATAGGAACTGTTTACGCTGACCGCCTTTGCTATATCGCCAAGCGAAATTCTTGAGCAAAAATTCCTTTCCATAAAATCTATCGATTTTTTGGTATTTTCATTATACCGGGAAGTAATACGGCTTTTTTTGATGAATTGATCCAACCTCTCATAGATGCCCGCAAACCATTCTCTCAATTCGGGCAGATTTTTGAATTTGTGAAGAGTTTGATAAGACAGGCTGCCTTCCCGGAAGATTTGCTCTGCAGGAATATCGCCTTCCCGTATTTCCCTTGTAACGATGTTAAGCAGTTCCGCCAGCACCATTTGAATATCTTCGTTCGAGCACCCGTCCTCTATGAAGCCGTCAAAAATCCTCCGGACAATGGTATCGGGAGCCGTGCCGGCCTTGCCGTGAATGGACTTGCATATTTCCTGCTCAAGGCCGATATCCAGCGTGAGGATCTTTTCATCCTTCTGCTCGCTGCATGCTTCCGCGATGAAAGAGGTTTTTCCTTGGAAACGCTTGGACTCAAGTACCTCCACAGCCTGTCCGTAATGTGTCGGAAGCTGCATGACATCTGTGCAAAGGCCGCTCACGCCGAAAGAAACGCTTTCATTCATAAAGCGGTTTACGTTATCCCGCATGCCTGCCAGCAGCTTGCGGTAATAATCCTGAAAAAGCCGCGGATTCTTTCCCAGCATGGGGATCAGCACCAGAATCCGGTTGTGTCCTATTATAGCAGCAAGGACTCCCCTGTCTGTATTGGCAGACTCCTCAACGATACTTTTTACGGAATACAGGAATTGATAGTATTCACATCCGTCCAAATCCTTTTTCAACCTATCGCTATCGGGCTCCATTACCGCGGCGGCCAAACCGTTTTCCAGCATTTCCAGGCCCAATTCCCGCAGTCTTTCCATAACTTCCTCTCTATTGTTCGTGCATCCTGAGAGAAGAAGGATCAGGAATTCCTGAATTGATTTTTCTCTGTTTCTGGCAGGCTGGAAGGATTCCTGCCGCGTATTTTCCGATAATTTAGCCGAAGCGGCCCCTAATATTTCCAGTAAATATTCATTGCTGAGCTGGTTCTTCAGTATATAGTCCAGCGCGCCTTTTTTAAGGCTGCCGCGGACATAATCGAAGTCGTTGTAGGCACTTAATGCAATGACCTGCACTTCTTTATGGAATTCCGATACATAATCAATCAGTTCGATCCCGCTTATTACCGGCATGCTGATATCGGTGATGATAATATCCGGCCTGCAGGCTTCGATTTTTTCAATGGCTTCACGGCCGTTGCGCGCTTCGGATACAATGACGTATCCTTCCTTTTCCCAATCCATCCTGCTCTTCATCTGCGCACGGAAAACTGCATCATCATCCACAAGCAAGATCGTAAACATTCAACCATCCTCTTTTTCATCTATTATGACCGGTAAATAAATATCGACTGTAGTAAATACCTTTTCGATACTATTTATGTGAAGCCCGAAATCAGGGCCGTATAGAAGCTGGATGCGGTTTAGCACATTAGCGATACCGATTCCGCTGAGATGTCCCCTGTCTTTTGAATTGTCGGAGTTAAGCAAATGGTCTATCTGCTCCTGATTCATTCCTATTCCGTTATCCGTAATCGAGAAATGCAGCTTTTCCCCCTCACGGGATCCCCGTATTACAATCAGCCCGGTGTTGCCAGAAGGCTCAACACCATGTATCAATGCATTTTCCAGTACCGGCTGAAGCAGAAATCTGGGAATAAGGCAGGAATAAATCGTCGGATCCAGGTTGTACTGTACTGTGAAACTCCCGAAAAGACGCGTCTCCTGCGTGGTAACATAGCTTTTCAGGAATGAGACCTCTTCCTCTACCGTGATCAGGCTGTTGTCATTTCTCATACATCCGTTCAGAAGCGTCAGTATGGAATCAATCAGCTGGACAATATTGGTTTCTTTTTTCAAAGATGCGATATAGGAAACCGTATTGAGAGTATTGGCAAGGAAATGCGGATTGATTTGTGCCTGAAGCGCTCTGATTTCCAGCTCCCTTTTCTGTACTTCCTTCTCCTTGATATCGTTGATCAATTGATTCGTATTCAACGCCATTTCGTTGAAGCATTGGTTCAATTCGCTGAATTCATCATTTCCCCGGTCATCGACGGAAATATCGAGCCTGCCGTTTTTAAAGCTGTTTATGCCGAAGATTAACTGTCTGACAGGAGTCAAAATACTTCTGTATATGACAAAGGTCACGCAAAGTGCAAACAGAAGACACAACAGACCTATGATTAGTACATCCCAAAGCAGGTGATGCGAGTCGGAGTAAAGATAGGAGAACTGAACCAGGGCGACAACATACCAGTCAGTCTGTTTTATTGTGCTGTAGGCGGCCAGATATGAACGGTTGCCGATCTTGAAATCGAAACTTTTACTGCCGGAGGGATTCGCCCGGTCGGAGGATTTTATTTGATGGAGGAGCTCGGGCTCCGGATATGGCATAGAGAACTCTGCATAATCCCCGGCGCTTGAAATGACCTTGTTTTCGGAATTCAATATGACCATTTGAGTCCCGGCTCCGATATTCACATTGCCGTATACATCGAGGAACTGTTTCTCGTCAATACGCATCAGTATGTAACCGATCTGGTCTCCGTTCTGCAGGGACTTTACCGCCTTTGCCAAAAGGATGCTCTTCCTGACCTTGAACACCTTGCTTGCCAGCCCCTGCTCAAAGTCCGGTCCGACTGCGACCCACAGGCACATTCCATCCAGGTCTTTCGCACGCTTGATTAGCCGTTCCAGATTCTCTTTTTTGGGCATGAAGCGAAAATCACTCGGCCCATAGGCGTTAATTCTACCCATCTGCGGGGTATACAGGGTAATTTCGGCAACACGGTTACTGAATATATATTTTTTATTAATATAGTCCGATAGCTTTATTTCTATATCTTTTATTTCCTGTCCGCTCAGCTTCCCATAATTGGCAAGAGTTGATTGAACCAGCTCGGAATATGCGATTTCCGTTCCATCATTTATGATCGCCTGCAAATGGTAACTGAGATTTACGCCGATCTGTTCCATGGTCTGTGTTACGGAACGGCTCATCTTGCTGTATACAGCCTGGCTTCCGCGTTCATAGGAAAAGAAACCAACGGCAAGTACCGGCAGCACCGTAATAAGGATAAAACCTATTCCAAGTCTGACAGAGACGCTCTTCCTGCGGAGCAAGCTGAATATAGTATGAAATATCCTATTACATATAGACTTAAATTTATTGCTATTCATGACTATATCTTATTTAGATATATATTTTTTGTCAACCGACAA
>JAEYOM010000038.1 GCA_023411715.1 Bacillota bacterium
ACTATGAAAGGTGCTGCGCAGAGAGGGAACGCACAATGTGGGGTTGTCGTTTGCAAAGCCACTGTTTTCTATCAATGACGGCACAACGTTTCCATTGAAACCTATCCATATATATTCCCACGGATCATTATCGTCAGCTTTATAAAACGTTAATTCGTAAGGCCTGATTAGAAACATGCTGCCTTTAGACAGAGGGTAGGTATAACCATTTCTTTGAAATACTCCACTTCCAGAAACTATATAGTGTATAAGATAATATTCACGGGAGGCTGGGCCATAGGAATGTCCCCTTTCACAATCTTCCCAGCCTAGTTGCAAAGGGTTAACATCAGAGAAATTTTTATTCAGGAGAGATACATTATGCATCATAGTATTGCCTCCGATACATCATAATATTGCCTTTATTCATCACAATATTGCCCAGATACATCTTAATATTGCCTTTATGCGTCATAGTATTATCCTTTAGCATCATAATATTGCCTCAGATACATCTTAATATTGCCTTTATGCATCATATTATTGTGTCCAATACAATTACGTCAAAATACATATGGTTACATTATAACAAATTAAAGTTACATTATTCAATTTATATATTATTTATAAATGCTATTATTAGGCTATATAAACAATTAGTATTACATATTTGAATTGGAGGGGACTGTATGGTCAAAATTACATTTATGGGGGCAGGAAGCACTGTGTTTGCCAAGAATGTTTTAGGAGATAGCATGTGCACCGAGGCACTCAGAGATAGTGAGATATGTTTGTATGACATAGATGGTGGAAGACTTAAGGAATCACAGATAATGTTGGAAGCAATAAACAAAAACATTAATAATGGAAGAGCCAAAATAAAGACATTCATGGGAATAGAAAATAGAAAAGAAGCACTTAGAGGTGCAGACTTTGTGGTAAATGCCATACAGGTAGGAGGCTATGACCCTTGTACAATAACTGACTTTGAGATACCAAAGAAGTACGGATTAAGGCAGACTATTGCAGATACACTGGGTATTGGGGGTATAATGCGAACCTTAAGGACTATTCCTGTACTTGAGACTTTTGCACAGGATATAGAAGAGGTATGCCCTGATGCCTGGTTCCTTAATTATACCAACCCAATGGCTATGCTTTCAGGATATTTGCAGAGATACACCGGTGTTAAAACGGTTGGGCTTTGTCACAGTGTTCAGGTGTGCTCAGAGGGGCTTTTAAATTCACTGGGCATGGAGGACAAACTCGAGGGACGCAGGGAGTTAATAGCAGGAATTAATCATATGGGCTGGCTTCTTGAGATAAAGGACAAGGATGGAAATGACCTCTACCCTGAGATTAGAAGGCGGGCAAAAGAAAAGAATAATACCGAGAAGCATTGGGACATGACAAGGTATGAATATATCAATAGGCTTGGATATTATTGTACAGAATCCAGCGAGCATAACGCAGAATATAATCCTTTCTTTATTAAATCAAAATATCCCGAGTTGATAGAGAGGTATAATATACCACTAGATGAATATCCAAGAAGGTGCATACATCAGATTGCAGAATGGAATAAACAAAGAGATGAATTAATGAATAATTCAATGCTATCTCATACAAGAAGCAGTGAATATGCTTCTTACATAATGGAGGCCATTGTAACAAATAGACCATACAAGATAGGCGGTAATGTAATCAACAAGGGAGGACTTATAGAGAACCTTCCACATGATGCTTGCGTAGAGGTGCCATGTATGGTTGACGGAATGGGTATAAATCCTTGCCGCGTTGGGCGTTTACCAGTTCAGCTTGCAGCAATGAATATGACAAATATAAATGTACAGCTCCTGACTATTGAAGCGGCAGTAACCAGAAAACGTGAGCACATATATCATGCTGCTATGCTCGATCCGCACACAGCAGCAGAGCTTTCCATTGATGATATTGTAAGCATGGTGGATGAATTAATAGCGGATCATGGCGATTGGATGCCGAAATTCAAATAGTTTAATTGAGGTTGATGCATACTAATTTTGGTAGGAAACTGTGTTCAAAGCTAAGTCTGATTGCTAAGTTAATTAAGTTATTATTAATTAACAATTTAATAAAGTAGTACTTTTTATAAGCTCTAAGTTCCAAGTGCATAAAAAGTACTATATCTTTATGGCATATATCACAATGATATAGGAGGTTAGCAAATGGCAAAAGTTAATAAAACCAAATACGCTATTCTGGGAGTACTTAGTTTAAAGCCAGGTTCGGGATATGACATAAAGAAATTTTGTGATAAAGGGATTTCATATTTTTGGAATGAAAATTTCGGGCATATCTACCCAGTGTTAAAGCAAATGGAAGCAGAAGGGGTAATAACAAAAACAGCTGAACAGAATGAAGGAAAGCCAATGAAAATAGCGGGGGCAAGAAGTTAATTATGTATTCTGATATCGATAAACTGGAAGACCATTTGATAGAGCTGTCTTGCCGAGATTCTGAAGTTATTCAGGAGTTAACAGCTGCTGTTAGGAAGTTTAAGGATATCCACACAGCTTCAAGAGATGCAACTCTAGTGAAATACTTTAAAGTTACAATGTCTGATTTCGTGCAACGGTTTAAAGATCCATTTCTTAGAGAGGCCTTACTAGCTTTTTCATCAAAGGAATGCACTGTCTTTTCGTTGATTTTTCAGTTGGCAATATACAATAATAAGGATGCTTGTTGTATATAGATCAAAAGAAAAAAATAGCCGATTGGTTTATATGTCTATTTGAAACAAAATACCCTGAAGCAAAGGGTAAAGTTGAAATAGTGGACGTTGCTACACCAATGACGTATTATCGTTATACTGAGGTATGGAAGGGTGCATACTGTGGTTGGAAATCTCCTGCGCAAAATATCCCAAATGTATTACCATGTCTCTCGGGGCTTTATCTGGCAGGTCAATGGACTCAGACAACAGGGGGCATTCCAACGGCTGCAATGACTGGAAAGGGTAGTATTATGCGTATATGTAAGGAAGAAGGAAGAGAATTTTTGAGTTGCTGATGCCAATTCAAGAAATATATAAAGCTTGCTAAAAAAATTAT
>JAEYOM010000115.1 GCA_023411715.1 Bacillota bacterium
GTTCAGTTTTATTCCGCATATCTTGCATTTACCTTTATCCCGATTGTAGGCATATTCCCTGTTCATGTAATATTCAAAATTATTTAGTGCACTCTCTTTACTGTTTTCCAGTGTTTTGATATCATAGAGCAGTGGCCTGCTTAACGGTTGGGTCTTGCAATGGGAGGTTCTTTGGAAAAGCTTTCTCCCATTCTCCGTATAAGGCGTAATGCTTTGATTAAAGGGACATTTCAACCATTGACTATGTGTCAGGAATGCTTTGGTGATACCGATATACATTCCTTTACATTTTACTGCAAAGGTCTGCGTTTGGTATCCTTTATGCCGTTGAGGTCTGTTTGACAGATCATTCAGCTTTGTTTTGTATTGCCTGTAATCTCTGCCGTACTTCTTCCTGAATACCCTGTATGCACACTTGTTTATCTGGTCATCAATATAGCTGAATGCGTTGCTGCAGATTGCTGTTTTGTAATACTCTGCTACTCCCGTAATCATTGCATTTACCTTTTCTATTTGCACTGCCTGCCGCTGTTCTTCTTCCATGTACAGGATTCGTTTTATTTCTTTCTTGATTTCTTTTACCTTCTTTCTGACTTTCACCATGTCAGGGTAAGGTTTGCCCACAATGTTGCGCTTTTCGGGGGTGGGTAGTGCATTTCTGGGTAGTCCGGCCCTTATGATGAATCCGAGGAAATTTGCCGGGTTCTCTCCAAGGTTCGTTATCACTGTCTTTTCCGCCGATAGCTCTAATCTCAGTTTGTATTTGAAATATTTCCTGAGATATTCAAGGAGCCTGTTCGCTTCGTTGTATGTTGTGGTCAGCAATATCCAGTCATCGGCGTAACGTATAAGGTATTTCGGTACAACTCCGCAATTTCTGAGTTTCCGCCTGCCATCACTTTCCCGTTTGCTTTTATGTTTCGGGTGATGATACATTCTGCCGATCATCCAGTCAAAATCGTTGAGGTATATGTTTGCCAGAAGAGGAGAGATAATTCCGCCTTGAACCGTACCGGCTTCGGTGTCATACCAGATGTCGTTTTCCATGTATCCGGCTTTGAGCATGCTGCTGATGATTGCCAATACCCTTTTGTCATGGACTCCTATCTTCCAGAGTTTCTTTAGAAGAATCCGGTGGTCTATGTTGTCGAAATATCCCGTGATATCACCTTCTATGGCGTATATGGGTTTGTTCTCAGTCTTGACATTTATCAGCCCTGCGATATCCTTGATTGCATGCTTCGTGGCTCTGTAAGGCCGGAAACCATAGCTTTGCGGATAGAATCTTGCTTCCGCTATAGGTTCTATGACAATTCTCAGACATTCCTGTATAATCCTATCCAGTATTGTCGGAATCCCCAGTGCTCTTAGCTTCCCGTTACTCTTCTTTATATACCGCCTTCTAACTGGTTTAGGGTTGTAGTTCGCTGCAGTTTTCCTGACCAGTTCTACTAATGATTCCTTGCTCATATGCAGGTATTGATCCATTTTCACAGAGTCAACGCCTGCTGTGGCAGCTCCTCTGTTGGATTTGATTTTATGGATGGCGGTGATGATGGTTACTTCATTGAATGCTACCTCCATTATGCCATGAAAACTTTTTCCCTTGCTGCTTTGAATGTAGATAAAATCAAGAATGGTCTTCAGTTCAGCTTCGCTCGTGAAGTTGCGTTTTAAATTCATGGTTTTACCCATGGTTCGCTACTCATTGATGAGAGTTAATGCTTCACATCTGGATTGTCTTGTATTTATCCGTCTGGTACCCTTCGCCATGCGATTGGCTTTCCCAATCTCGGACTACTATGGTACCTCTGCCATTACATGATTTTCATTGCCCTGTCCGGCTCCGTCCATGTAACTTCCCGCGTTCCGATTTATCTATCCTTTTGTATGGGATTTAGGCTGCTGCTGTACTCCGGAAGATTTGATATCTTTGAATCACAGTTGTATGATATCCGGTAAGGATTATTTCAAATCCATACAAGTTGCCCAACTGCCAGAGAGGCGCACTTTGTCTTCAGTTTTTCCGGTTTTCACCGGCGCATCGTATCGAAGTTTTATATCACAGCTTTATATTCTTCACCATGTCCCATGGACACCCGCACCATGTATGGCCATGCTTTACAGTTTAGGCTTTCAGGTTACGTCTTCACCCCGCTTTATACAGGTAGCATTGACAGTTGTTATCTGCATAGGGGAGTATTAGTGCTCGTACTGTCTCCCACGCTGTACGTGGTTAAGCGGCATTGATTCTGTACGGCAGGGGACTTGCACCCCTGTTCTCGATAAATCAGTTCAGCCTTTAAGGGCTGGCGCGTTTTGTTTGGGTTATGGATCCAAACTTATCGTGCAACGCGGCACGCAGCAGTCGCGACGCCGATGAGCCTGTAGTCGCGACGCCGATGAGCTGGACCCACAGAGCCCTTCTCCCTGGCGGTGCTCGCACCCTGGTTGCATGGGCGAGCAGCAAGTAAAGCTTGCGACCAGCCCCAGCGAATCGGTGTGGTGCCTGCTCGCTCTCCTGCTGTTAATGGTATAAGGCCGGATGACTAGCCCCCGGCACCCTTGCGCCGACTGCTTTGTTATGTGAAGTCGCGCGCCTTCTTGCTCGGAGGCCGACACGATGTCGGCCCCTCAATCATAGCAACCGTTAGCTTCGGGCATATTTTTATATTCCTTCGAACTATAAATGTAGTCTTGAATATACTTTACTATCTTAAGAAAATCCGCGTTATATTGAGGTAGCTTATTTGTCATCCCTGGATATAAGCCTTCTTTCCATATAATCGCTTTTGTTTTACCCTCCATCGTAACTATCAATTTATAGTCACTTGATGGCGTAACATATAAACCTTCATTCTCAAGAGTATCGGGAAATGACATAATATCAAATTCTTTCATTAATCTATAGATATCGTCTTTTACTTTAACGGGAATTCTAAATCCAATTGTTTTTGTACCGTTCATAACAAGATCTTTTGTGAATGTATTTTTATATGTATCAATTTGTTCTCTTCCCATTACATTAAAATTCAACCTAAAATTGAATTCATCCTTGCTGCTTCTAGACAAAAGAAAAAATATAAACAGGATACTTACAATAATAATTATCAAGATAGTGAAAACAGCTTTTCTACTAAAAAGTACTTTTTTCATACCTGCAACGCCTTTCTTGGATATACCGCCACACGATGTGGCGGACAACTTTGCGCGCGATTTCATATAACGTCCCGCAGTCGCGACGCCGATGAGCTGTGACCCGCAGAGCTCTTCTCCCTGGCGGTGCTCGCACCCAGCGAATCGGTGTGGTGCCTGCTCGTTCTCCTTCTGTCAATGGTATAAGGTCGGATGACTTCCTTCTGGCACCCTTGCGCTGACTGCTTTGTTATGTGAAGTCATTGCCGGCCCCCAGCCGCTCGGCGGAGTCAAGGCTGGGTGGATTCATATCACTTCTAATTTTTGAAAATATCTTAACATCATGATAATATCCATTTTTATATGAGTACTGACGCAAAATACCTTCACAAATCATTCCTGCTTTTTCCATTACTCTAATGGATCCAATATTGTCAATTTTGCTTGTTGCTTCTACTCTAATAACACCTAATTCTAGTAAAGCATAATTAAGCGCTAAAATAAGAGCTTCTGTACAATATCCTTTATTCCAAAACTCAGGCGATATGTTAAAACCAATACCGGCTTTTTTGCTATCAGGAGAAATAAAAAACAAACCAATATCTCCAATAACTTTACCAGTCTCTAACGCCTCTATAGCCCAAGCAATTCCTTTTTTGTTCGTAAAAGAACTTGATAAATTTCTAATTCTATTTAAAGTATCTTCTTTATCTTTATGTATGTCTGTTCTTGTGAATCTCATCATATCGGGATTACTATAATAGTCATACATATCGTTAACATCTTCATCTGTCATTTCTCTCATTATAAATCTTTTAGTTTTAAATATTGGGAACACCCTTATCACTCCTTGCAATACTAAATCTTCACTTTTTCGCCCGACGGCGGAGCCCGGGCACGTACTCCGGCAATGATTTCATATAACTACTGCTGTTCTGACCTGTGTCATATTATCAATACCTGGCATCAGATTTTACGATGTATGTCGTGTATTTCATCATATCAAGGGTATCTGCGACGTATGTCGTGTTATCGTACAAATTAAGTGGTATCTGTGCAGTGTGTCTGGTAAGTTCAATCTAGCTGAAGTCAAGACCGTCCAATGGGCTTTGTATCTTTTTTAGTGTGCTGGTACTTACATGCGTATATATTTCAGTGGTTTTACTGCTGCTGTGTCCGAGCAGTTCCTGGATATACCTCAGATCGGTACCCTGCTCCAGCAGATGTGTTGCAAATGAATGCCTTAATGCGTGAACCGAAATACGCCTTTCTATCTTTGCTTTTTGGCAGGCATTTTCAAAAACACGCTGCACCGACCGTTCCGTCAGGTGGCTGCCCGGTTCGGCACCCTCAAAAAGCCATTCATCAGGTTTATAAACTTTTATATATTCCTTCAGCAGGTTACTTGCACGCAATGAGAGAAGTGTATAGCGGTCCTTCCTCCCTTTCCCCTGCATTACCTTTATCACCATCCGCTGATAATCGATATCTTCCTTCTTAAGCCGAACTGCCTCACCTACACGCAAGCCTGCTGAATATATAATAAATAATATTGCTTTGTGTTTCAGGTTATCTATACATTTGAGAACCGCCGATACTTCATTTTGACTCAATACCTCCGGCAATTGTTTTTCCTTTCTGGGAAACGGAATGCCGGTAATTTTATAGTTAGTTCTGGTTACCTCAGTAAAATAGAACTTTATGGCGCTCAATGCTTGCTGTACGTATGAGTATTTGCAGTCATGCACCTCTATAAGGCTCAACAGGTATTTCTTTATTTCGTCTTCTTCCAATTCAGCCGGAAATTTATTCGTAAAAGCGCACAATCTTTTCATGTGACCGGTGTATGCCCTGACAGTTTTGCTGCTGAAGCCTCTGAGTCTGAGTTCGTCAGCCATTTGGCCGCTATCAAACAATGCGGGAATTTTCTGCCTTGCTTCTTTATTGCCCTGTCTTGCTTCTTTATAGCCCTTCCGGGCACATGTTTGCGAAACTACCTGACCAGTTATTTCGGAAGCAGTATTTTTCGTGATTTCAGTCTCCGGGATCTTCTTTGCGTTCAGGTCTTCTACCATCATTGCCGTTCTGGCGTCGAAAATTATGTCGCAGCCGCAAAATATTTTCGTCAGCTGTTTTAAATTTTCCCTCGATAATGGTACTGTCCAAAATTTGTTGAGGTGGTCCCATACCCTGCCTTCTATTGCCCTTAGGCCATCGACATAATCCCTTGAATAGGGAAATGTGACACGAAATTTTACATTATCCTCAATACTGATTGATACAGGCATATGCACCTCACAGTAGAACCAGGGTACTACGGTGTGACTTATCGCCAATCGGCAGTCGCTCCTTCCCTGGTGAAATTTCCCGGCAAAGTTTATAATAACCTGACTTGTATATTTCACTATAATACTAGCACATTATTCTACATTATTGCTACTATTTTCTAAAATATAGACATATTAATTAGGGGTGAAAATCATAACCGCCGATTAAGCCTACGGTTATGATTTGTTACACAATAAAAGTACCTTGCCCTATAAGAAACAAGGTACTCCCGCATTTTCGAATATAATTCCTTCAGGTTTGTATTAATATGTGATTAACACTGTTAGCCCTCAGGCATGTTTGTATTTTGCAGTGCCCTTGACATTGATACCGACTATGCCACCGATTGCTCCGGCAAGTACGCCTATTATAGTCATTGTCACTACATATTTGTCAATTGCGAAGTCATTGTAAACAAGACTGCTCAAAACGTACAGAATGATCATGTAAATAAGGCCGACAATGCTTCCGTTGAGCCATCCTTTGTTACGTATCCCCTTCGTTGATATTGCACCTGCCGTAAGCACGCTGATGATCGTAGTAATTACAACAGCCGGAGTTGTAAGGCGCTGCGGGAAATCCGTATTGGCAAGTATCAGGGCAAACAGCATGAATGCCGGTATGGTAATGATATATGAAACCAGCAGTCCCTTCAGCAGGGAAATCATACTCATTTTTTCATTTGCGACGG
>JAEYOM010000144.1 GCA_023411715.1 Bacillota bacterium
ATGCCCCGTCCCGGACAAGCTTTTCAGTCCCCTGGAAGGACGGGTCTATTATTATGACATCCGGCCCCCCGCCATTCAACAGCTCAGAAGTGATCTGCACGTGATATTCGTCCATATTTCCGAATATAGATTCCTTTACCTTGTTCTTGTAATTTTCCCTGAATAGCTTGATTGCTTCCTGAGTCAATGTGTCATATGAAGTATGATATATCCTGATGGGATTCCCGGTATCCTTTGTTTTGTTTCCCGAGCAGGACACGGCGGTAACCAGTACCAGTATTGTCATTATAAAGGCAGTAATTTGCCGATAATTCATTCCGCATACCCCTCGTTATCATTGCTCTATTACAAAAAACCTTAAACAGAAATAGTTTACATTTAATATGATTAAATGTAAACTATTTCTGGTACATCATAACATAGTAATACTATTATTTCAATTGGCGGACAAATATGGCTGCATATTTTCTAACACTTATAAGTTGGACTCCAGCTTGTTTAGATAATGGAATAAACACTTCGGTAAACTGTTAAGTTTTATGGATCTGCATCTTAAAATAATTCAATTATATATTTATGTATTACCTTGCTGAATCATCCCATTATATGGTACCTTTTGCAATACCAATTTTAACCTCCATGAGTAATTTGCATACGGGCGTATGCATCAAACTATAATTTCCAAGCAGATATTCTAATTTTTAAAGGCTTCTGGTCATTTACGATACAGAGAGATGTTGGATATGGTTAGATTTATCACCATAATTATTTCATTATACCTAGCAGAACGGATCGTTGTCCTTGTCCCTGTTCCAGATATACTCGATATGTCCCGCGACTTTTTCTGCAGCCTCAGGGCCGACCATATCGCTGACAAACCCGAGCGCCATATCGATACCGGCAGAGATACCGGAGGAGGTATAATACTTGCCGTCCTGCATCCATCTTGCCCTTCTGACCCACTGGACCTCCGGATCCTGTGATGCCGCCCATTCGAAGGATATCTTGTTAGATGTCGCCCTACGATTCTTTAGCAGTCCCGTTTTCGCCAGCAAAGCAGAACCTGTGCAAACGGTCAGTACAAAGCGTGAATTCTCAGCCAGAGTTTTTATTCTTTCGATAAACTCCGCATTGTCCACTTCGGCTCTTGCGCCGAACCCGCCAGGTATCAGGAGGATTCCGTCATTCTCTATGTCCGAAAAAGGTAGAGTCTTCACTTCGACGCCCTGACTGCTCCTGACAACGCCGCCTTTTTCCGAATAATAGCCTAACTGATAGAATCTCTCCAGGCGCCCGATAACTTCGACCGGCCCGAATGCGTCAAGTGTTTCGAATCCGTTGAATAAAATGACATTGAATTTCATTTAATCTATCTCCTTTAAAATTTTGATCATATCCCTGATCCGTACAGCTGAGGAATAGGCTCGCCTTAAGAAATCTTCGGGGGTTTCACGGTCACGCAGGCCTGAAAATTCATTTGTCACCTCGAAGGTCAGCGCGCCGGTATATGCGGTCGCTTTTAGCTTTCCTGCCACAGCCGCCCAGTCTATTTTACCTTCACCGGGGACAAGATGCTGGTCGTCCAACCCATCATTGTCATGGAGATGCAGCGCCATCAGCCTTGAGCCGTATTGCGGTAAAAAATCCTCGCGCTTCGTATAGCAGTTTTCATGGCCAGAATCGTAACAGAACCCAAGCTTTCCGGAATCGATGCCAGATAACAGGAAGTCCAGGTATTCAGGCCTTCTCAGGTTCTCAAGCGCTATATTCACATCCATTTTCTCCGCCAGCTCCACGAGCAATTTGATCCTGTCCATCCCGTCCTTGTTCATGGGAGGTGGTTCATTGCCCCTCGTGATATGCATGACTGCAGTCGGTATGTTATGTGCGGCGCAATCCCTTATACCTTGGGCATATATCTTTATGAGTTCGTCTGTCTTAAGGCTGTCCGTCCATAATTCGTTGGCATTAGAATATGGCAGATGCACATTTTCAAGCAAAAGCCCCTGCCCTCTTACGATATCCGGGAGAAGTTCCTTAGGACCGTCGATATCCCTATATTCATCTCCCCACCACAGAAATGCCGAATCGAATCCGGCCTGCCTTATGAGCTTGAATCGCTCCTCCATGGGAATATTGAAGCCAAACCAATAAAATACTCCCAACCTTCTCATCATTAAGCCCTCTTTCTGAAAATATCATCAATGAACTGCAGGAATGAAATAATGTCCGAGACGGTATCGTCGTTCATACCGGTCCATATATATGTAAAGCCGGGATAAAGCTGACAGAGATTAAAGGTGCCGTTATGGGCAACAGTGGCGAATTGCGGCCTGCGTTTGCCTGTCCTGTCCGTTTGGGTACAGTAGCCACAGCTGTCGCATTTCTTGGTCTTTCTTATAACAAACTCCTTAAGCCTATCATCCATTTCTTCAAAACGCGCAAGGAGCTGCTTATACCTGGGAACCCTCAACCCAAAGAAAACCTGGTTTCTCTTTGAGAAATCGAACCATATTGAAATGCCGCCATGTTCCCTCTCTGCCCAAGAGCTTTTAAGCGGTTCATCCTTTTTGCCGTAGTTCTTGACCCAATCCAGAGATATCTCATTCTCCTTGCTGTTCTCCCTGCAGTCTACCCTTGAATAGCCGTTTGTCTCAAAATAGCTGCGGAGTTTTATGAATGACGATTTATCACTTAGCAATTTCAGATAAATATCAATAGGGTAAGAATGCCCCGGATCAAACATACAATGGGAAAAATACATCGCAGGATCTTTCTTCCCGGCAGACACTTCAGCCAGCAGCTTCCATGCCGGGAAAAGGTCCGGATGCTCTTTGCAGCTTAAGACGACCTCACCCTCGGATCTTACGCAAGCCAGCCCAAAACGCTCGAGCCTCTTAAGCAAACTATCCGTCAATTTAACTTTACTTACTGCAACATGAAGCGTATCTTCCTCTATAGTACCCGCTTCCCCCAGCTTTATCAGCAGCATCAGGAATTCATTGATTTTCTTTTGGTAATTTTTCATCGCGACGATTAGCTTGGGCTTGGTTTTCTGCAACGCCCAGTCCTCATAAAAGTCATCTTCCTGAAATGACAGCGCCAGCAATGAAGGATCTTCATAAAGCTTTTGAAGCATGTTTTCAATAAAGCTATACAGCTCAAGCTGTGAATGCTCAGACGCCTTATCCGACTTCACCGGAACAAACCCCGGAAAGGTTCCCGCATAACTGTAAATAACCCGCTGCGCCAGGCTTTCGAAGTTTTTACCTACCATATTCTCCACTGTAACCCCTCCTAAATATCTATATGCTGCCTTTCCGGCAAAATTATTCCGTCAGTTTCCTGTAATTCTCCATTAGTTCGATAAAAGCCGCCTCATTCCCTCCCACATCAGGATGATACTTTTTAGCCAGTTCACGGAATCTCCTCCTGATATCCTCCGCCCCTGCATCCGCAGGGAGGCCCATCCGGCTTAGTATTTCGGGGTCATACAGATGTGAGCCGGTAATACCATTCTCGGTATAATACTTGTAATAGACATTGAAAAAGAATTCATCAATGACACTCCTGAACTCTTCACGGCTCATCGCTGCGACATCGGCCAGCGTATATTTTACCTTAATGTCGGCAGCGTCGGTACAAACGGGTATTGTACGCCGGTCATCAGATTTCCTGTGTCCCTTCTTTTCTTCGAGGTCGAAGAAGATGTCCCATATCAGAAGGATACCTGCAGGCCTCTCCCGGGACATGCCTTTGGTATTTGCCGCATGGAAGGAGTCTCCGAAACGGATCTTCAACTCCAGCTTCTTGAGGTCACGTAATTTTCTTTTTATTTCACGTAAATGTTCAGAAGTTTCATACAATAAGAACACCACCTTCAGAATAGGCTAATGACACTGAGTCTGGAGACAACCACTGCTCTGCCCTGACGGGCGCTTTATTCATCCGGCTGCTCCCGATCGCCTGCGTACCGGAATATCGACTGCCTAAGATCGACGCATCCGCTCCGGGTAAACTGCACGCCCTCATCCTCAAGTCTCCTGCGCTGCACTCCCTCACCGCCGAAAGCGGAGGGCGGCGCCAGTCCGCCCTTGCTGTTTACGACTCTGTGAGCCGGTATATCCAAATACTCCGGAGTATTGTACATTGCCTGCCCGACCTGCCTTGCGCAATTGGGCGCATTCAAAAGCACTGCGATCTGCCCGTAGGTCATTACTTTTCCATTTGGTATACGGGCTACTATTTTATATACTTCACTGAAAAAATCGGACTTTTTCATGTTTTGAACCTTTCCATGTTCGAACCTTTCCATGCCTACTTTGGGACATCATAGGATTGAAGCAGCAGCCCAAGCCTATCATACCTTATCGTTCTGACTACTGCATGTCATATTGCCGGATGGTTCTTCGATCCTTTTAGAAGCAATCGCAAAAAATATAAGGAAGCCAAAGCAGATCACAGCCAAAAAAGCTGCGCCCCCGAAAACGTCAAACCGCGACGAAACAAATCCAAAGCCAAAGCCGGTCAGTATCGTGGCCCCTTTCAGTCCGAGAGACTGGAATGAGTCCAGCGTCGCTCTTACAGACGAGCCTTTCGATGACATAAGCCGGTATAAGGCCATGGAAGAACCTAAGAGTGTAAAGCTTCCAGACGTTCGACGTATAGTTATAATTCATTACTGAGCTCCTTTCACTTCGGCAGTCGATCAGTTGCCGAAAATGGAGGAGCCCGGGCGCTAAATGAGGTTAAGAATCAACAGGGCGGTCTCGCGTATTTCATAAAACTCTCCTGTATTACAAATATTGGTTTGATTTTATCATACCCGATTTTATATTTCCATTACAAAACAATATAGTTTACTAAAATTTGACAATGTGGTATTGACTTTCCCGTAATAGTAAGGTTTATAGTTTTAATATGAGAGGATTCCGACCGGAATCTGAACAGGAGGAATCCGATTGAAGATAGGTAAGTTTGCGGAATTGAACAGCGTAACGACAAAGATGCTGCGGCATTACTGATATAAGTGTTAGAAAAATTTAGTATTTTTTGATGTAATTAAGTCCACGTATGAAATGAATATAACGATTCTTCATACATGGACTTGATTGGGGATTAACTTAAATTCAAAATGATTAAATAAAATGAGAAGCGATAGATAAACAGTAATTTGTTTATCAGCATAATTTAGATTCAAATTAGTTTTTTATCCACAATAGCCGATAGATATTTATATAGATGACTTCTGTTGGTCAGCTTAAACACAGGAGGAAAAATGAATATGCCAGGAGTTACCGCACTAAATAGTCTTAATCGATTTAACAATACTGCTAACATCAATAGTGGTATTACATTCGACTTTCAAAAAATACTGAATTCCGTTTCACAAAAATCAGAAGAATCAGGGAAAACAGATACGTTTGTTAGTGCAGAGCAAAGTCTGAAGAAAATTTATCCAGACCTAAAGTATCATGTTCTGGATGCGTCTCAGTTTACATACTGGAACCGGTTGGATTTTCCGACTTCAGCGTTTTATAAGGATACAGTTGATAAAAGTACTATAAATGAATTAAGAGCATGGAAACCCAAAACACAAACAGCTACAGGGTATGAATCTTGGGTACAACACGATCTTGAAAAAATACAACCGGGACTTCATGTTGTTATGATTCATCCGGCCGTTCAAGAGAAAATGGATATAGACCCTAAGTATGCAAAACAAATTGTGGAAAAGATCGAGAGGTATTTTGAGGATGATATCCGAACAAATGCTGCCATTGACTCCGATTCTGTAGAAAGCATGTCACAATTAGTTTCTATAACAGAAGATGGGGAAATAGGATACCATCACACCGTTTGTGATGGACCTTCCAAGCAAGAAAGCAGCTCGGAAGAAGTAGGTATTCAAAAGGGAAAAAAGAAACAACATTTGCTAACTGTACCGCAAAACCCGGTATTATTTTCCTCGTTGCCGCCGCTAGAGCAAATGAAAATAATGTCGTTTCAGTATGATTATAACAAATCATATGGCCTATTTAGTTTAGATCAAAAACGTAGAACTTGATGGTACACGAAGGGAATTGCCATTCAGCAGGTAGTTGATTAATTTCAATTTAATGGACAGTCTGAGTTACCTGTTATAAGTAGATGGGAAAATGCTGTAACTTTCCATGCAATATTTGGAAATATCGAGCATATTAAAATAATTATTAGTCCCTACTTGACAGCACTATATGATGAAATAGGCCTGTTGAAGCCATCCTGCACAGATGAGGCAACTGGCTACCGCTCCGTAGTCATCCACAGCTTGG
>JAEYOM010000165.1 GCA_023411715.1 Bacillota bacterium
AATATAAATATATTTTCGCATTATCTTGTCTTCTCCGCCTGTAAATAAAAACTCCCCAGATAACGATTATTGTTATCTGTAGGAGTCATCAGCATTTCTGCGTTTGCGGCGAACTCCATCGCCTTAGTATATTATACGATATTATACGATGTTATCGGTCAAAATTCAATGGCTTCTTTTACGCTTTCCAAGTATGCGAATGAAGCGCATGAAGTGCTCAGCGAAGTGGTTGGGCTCACGCAGTATAAAATAATTATTTCAATATAAGCTTGAGCCACCATGGACGCTTTATCTCGACTGCGTTATAAACGCATAGTTCATGACAGCAAAAGCACCGGATACACCTGTCGATATCCACGACAGGCTTGCCATCCTTCATTTCAATGGCCCTCGGCGGACAGCCTTTAGCGCACATACCGCAGCTCTTGCATAGGTCGTGTTTGAAATACGGTTTGGCACGCATTACACGATTCAGCCTTTTAGCGATAAAACGAGGCATAATCAGATCATAGAAGTTGAACGAAAGCTTGAGAGTGGGTATTTTATAGTCGCTTACAGCTACCTCCTCGATCCTCTCCCCGACTACTTCCACATCCCGCGGCTCACCGCTGCACAAGCCCCTTTCGATGGACTTCCTTACTGTAGGAACCTGCTTTGGCTTCAGCCCGATTATTTTTGAGGCGACGACGTCGAGCTCATAAGGATCGGCGCTTGCAATGACCACGCCCACCTGCTTGGGCGTACCGTTGGTCGGACCGTAGCCCTGCATACCGATAACAGCGTCCATCACGGTAAGTACGGGTTTTACAAAGCTGCAGATGTCCAGAAGTACGTCGGCGAAATCCCCGGTATCTTCGAATCGAAGGTGGTATTCCGCCTTGTAGCTGCCCGGTATGACGCCGAAAAGGTTCTTTACGGCCCCGCTGTATACCGTCATGGCATGCGTCTTTATTTTGGGTATGCTGATGATCTTGTCGACTTCCAGGACCGGTTTGATAGTCTTGATGGCCTTCATGAGCTTACCCTGCGGGTACGGCACATCGACGACGTCCGTATCGTAATTGAGAACCGCGCCGCTGAGCTCTGCAGCTTCCTTCATCCCGCATGTCTCATAGACAGACTCCAGGGTATTCCGGTTATAGAAATGGTAGCCTCCGGGACTGTCGCCTATTATCGGATACGCGCCTGCTTCGAGTACCAGTTCGGCAAGCGCTCTGGCCAGCGCAGGGTGGGTCGTTGTAACTTTGTCGGGCTTTCTCCTGATCAGAAGGTTCACTTTGAGAAGGACTTTCTCTCCGGGTGAAACAAATGACGAAATGCCTCCGAGCAGATCCAGCGAAGACCTGACAGAACTTTTTACCTTATCGTAATCATAATTTTCGCATTTAACTACAGCTACCTTACTCATGCCTATCACACCCTCAAATTATAATATCGGTCAGCAAACCGGCCAGGACTGCAAAAACAATGTTAAAGACAATATACAGAACAAAATTTCTCAGTCCGAGAATTATTTTGACTGCGCCAAGGTTGGTGATCTTAGTCGCAGGACCCGTTATCATGAACGCTACAGCGGAGCCCGGGCTCATACCCGCCCCGAGCCAAGCCTTGAGCAGCGGTATCGTACCTCCGCCGCAGACATATACGGGAATACCCAGGGATGCGGCCATTAGTACCCCGAACCCTTTGTTGCGGCCGAAGATATCCGTTATGATGTTTTTAGGAAAGTAACACTCAAATAAAGCCGCAAGCAATATGCCCGCCAGAAAATAGGGAGCCGTTTTCAGTACGGCCCTGTTCAGGTCACTGAAGAATTTCACCGCAGTACCGGAATCACAGGCTTTCTTTTTCCTGTCTTCAAAACTGTCAAAGCTGAACAATTGCCTGTTTTTGAAAAAGCACCTGACAACCAGGCCGGCAGTTATTCCGGCAGCTATGCATAAAACAAGCCTGAGTACGGCTATCCCTGTCCCTAGTGAAAACGAAAAAAGAAACAGGTTAGGGTTGATGAGTATGGAGCTTACCATAAAAGAGGCCAGCAGGTATTGAGGGACTCCTTTTCTCCCCAGTGATGCTATCAGCGGTACCGTGCCGTACATACAGATCGGGGATGCCGCTCCCAGCAGCGCGGCAGGTACAACGGCCAGCAGACCGAATCTTTGCAGACCCGGTCTGCCTGCCAAAGCTCTTATCCTGTCCGAAAGAAATACCGATATGAGCGAGCCGGCTATCGTGCCGGCCGCCCAATACGGGAATATCATCCTGAACTGATATATCACCCAATATGTTATTTCATACAATTCATCATAAATACTGCTTAGCAGCACTTTTAAGCCTCATTTTCACAGTCTGCGCATCCACCGTTGTCAGCACAAACCAGCCGTAATGACATCTTTTGCCTGCTACCAGGCGCGTTTGAATTTCATTTTGATCTTGTCCAGGTCGGCTCCGACTATTTTAATGCTGTTCAGATCCGAGATCCCGAGCTTTTCATCGCTGGCCAGCTTGAGATGCGGTATTTCGCCAACAGTAAAGCCCATGAAGGTTGCGGCTGCCGTGTCAAGCGCCACAGGATCCTTTCCTGCAAATATAATCTGAGAATCAACAGGGGTGTTACTCAGCGGTCCATAGCCTTCTCCGCCTACAATGCCGTCAATGACAAAGAAATCGGGTTTTCTTATCTTGTTGATATCTACGATTGACTCCTTTAGTCCAAGAGAATGCAAGCCATCCTTCGAGCCCAGACCGTATATGTTTCCCGGCGGCACACCGTATGAATTTTTAAGGGTGAGAGAGACCAGCGCATCCGGCTGGAAATGCGTCTTCAGCTTGGCAACACCGATGACAACGTCCGCATCCATATATATTTTCGGAATGAATATAGCCTTACCTGTCATGCTTTTTTCAGGCATAAGTTCATAACAGTCTTCCTCGTTCAATGCATTGAGATTGACAAGCTCGACTCCTTTTATCGTATCGAATTTGTTCTTACGCAGGTATGGTTCAGAGAACGCGTCGCCGGCTATTGTGCCCTCCGCGATGATCACCCTGGAAGCTCCGAGAGCCTTGACCATGTCCACGACCTTCTGCACTATGCGGTAATCGGTGATCCTACCGTCGGTGGCTTCGGCAAGAGTGCATAAGTTAGGCTTTATCACAACCGTGTTGCCTTTCTTGATGATGCCTTCAATGCCGCCTGCATTTTTTACCGCATCTTCGGTAACTTTGGCGTAGTCGGTTCCTCGTCCGATACCGACAACCGGGTTTGGATCGGGTTCAGCGACCGATTTCTGCATAACTTCCTTAACATGCGCATTCAGGCTGCTTTTGTCCGAACCGGTATTAGCGGTAGATCCTTCATCTGCGGCGGAGGCATTGTCTGTCGAAGCAGCCGTTCCTGTCTCAGCCGCTGCGCTTGATGCGTTGTCACCGACGTTCTGCGAATCTGCGGATGTCCCGCCGGCCGACGCCGCATCTGTGCCTATCGCTGCATCAGTCGTCTGAACTGCAACAGTTTCGGGTGCCCCGGTTCTGGTCATGAAATAACCGGCGATGGCGGCCGCACACAGGATCAGTATGATCCCATAGATGATTATGCTTTTTACCTTTAGCATTTTTATATCCTCCCTAACTTAAAATCTATATAAATGCGGGAATAGCCAATATGACAGCCCACAGCAGAAAATAGCAGAAGTAGCGTACAAGCCACTTGAATTTCAGCACGGCAGACAATACGGAAAGGTTGATAAGGTTCATGAGCATGTATATGATTTTAAACGTCAGCATGAATAAGGGATTTGATACATTTTGACTTCCGAAGAACGTGGGGATCGCTTCCGTTATCGGATTGTAATAGAAGGCATTTACGATGCCACCCAGCATATATCTTTGAAAAATAGTATCGGCAATCACTCCGGCCACAAGTAAAACGCCCAGCTTTCGAAAACTGTCATCCGCAAGCAGCACAAGCATTTTGGGCTTGGACGGGTCTTCCTTTATTTGCGGCAGATATCCCGCCCTTACAGCAACGGTCTCCCTTTTACCGACGATCAGCAGGAGCAGCCCGGCTATGAAACCGGCAATAATAGCAAAGATGAGCTGTCGATAGCCGTTTTTCCAGATAAAGCCCGGATCATCGCCCGGAATGAGCATATTGAACATTACATTGGAAACAAGAAGTGCCCCGGTGGCATAGGTATTGAAGCCGACTGTAAGAAATGCGGCAATGAGCGGGATGATCCCGTATATTCCAAGAGGAAGTACTGCTCCGCAGAGTGAAAGCAGTGCGATAGTGAGTATCCTTTTATAGGAAAGCCTTTTCAGGCCGCTGACGTTAATAGTATCCTTGATACGGCCTTTTAAAAAGGTATAAGCGATAACAGCCAGAAGGCATCCAGCAATGAGCTGTATAACGTTTGCCGCTGTGTTTCCGGCAATGCTGAAAAATAATGCAGGCATAACGCACCTCCCGCACTAAACTATAGCAGCAATCACTTTAAATAATAAGTAGACTTTTTATGGTTACGTTGGGTGTTTTTTTCGTCTCTTTCCCGGTACGAAAACGAGGCTGAAGTTATTCGGCAAAGTAATTTTATATTTTAGATAGAATGCCCCAGTTCCTCGATAACATCCACTGCTTCGTTCACATAATCGTTATTGAATTTTTCGATCTCACCGCTGTCGCAGAGTCCCGCTACGCCCGTATCTATCGGCAGCCTGCCCAGAAACCTGATACCGAGCTCCTCTGCCGTAGCCCTTGCCTTACTTTTGCCAAACAGCTCGATCTGCCTGCCGCAATCGGGACATACCGCATAGCTCATGTTTTCAATGAGGCCAAGCACCGGTATATTCATCCTCTTTGCCATATTATAAGCCTTGCGCACAATCATCGAGACCAGGTCCTGCGGTGATGTGACTATAATTATGCCGTCAAGCGGGATCGACTGGAAAACCGTAAGCGGTACATCGCCCGTGCCAGGCGGCATATCGATGTACAGTACATCAAGATCGCCCCAAAGCACATCGGTCCAGAATTGTTTTACGGTGCCGGCAATGATGGGACCGCGCCATATGACCGGATCGTCCGCTTTATCGATCAGCAGGTTGACAGACATTATACCGATCCCGTTGTGCGTTTTCGCAGGAAAGATGCCGAATTCGTTGCCCTTCGCCATTCCGTTCACTCCGAATACTTTGGGGATCGAAGGACCTGTAATATCAGCATCCAGTATCCCGACTTCATAGCCCTTCCGTCTTGTCATGACAGCAAGCATCGAGGTGACAAGCGATTTACCGACGCCACCCTTCCCGCTTACGACAGCGATGACTTTCTTTATGTTGTTTTTTTCATTTGTTTTGACTCTGAAATCAGCCATTTTGCTTTCACATCCGTTTGATTTTTCACACTCTGAACAATTATGCCCGCATTCACTCATAAGTATCACCTTTCAATTTTTGCCTATTCCCTGTCTGGACTTATCCGAGCCCATTCCCGGCCTGGAATTTATCCGGGCCCATTCCCGGCCCGGAACTTATTCGGGATCGCAGCACAGACCTGCCAGGTCCTTAAGCGCCGCGCCGGTTACCCTGTAGATGGTCCAGTCCTGCATAGGGACTGCACCCAGTTGCTTATAGAATTTAATCGAGGGCTCGTTCCAATCAAGACAAGCCCACTCAAGCCTGCCGCAATCGCGTTCGAGCACGAGCCCGGCCAGGAAGGAAAGCAGCAGCCTGCCAATGCCCTTTCCGCGGAATTCAGGTTTAACAAATAAGTCTTCGAGATATATCCCCGGCTTTCCCAGGAATGTTGAAAAATTATGAAAGAACAGAGCAAAGCCGGCCGGTATTCCGTCATACTCCGCTATGACGACTTCAGCGGCTTTTCTTTTGAAGAGGGATTCCATCAATATTTCCTCTGTTGCTACTACATCATCTTGCATCCTTTCGTAGTCGGCAAGGCTTTTAATGAATTCAAGGATGAGAGGTACGTCTTTTTCCCCTGCAAACCTGATGGTCAGTCCATTGACACATTCGCTGCGATCCATTTCTCTTCTCCCTAAAAAATAATGGTATTATTCCTTACCAGGAAATAATAACACTATTGCGAAAACTTCACAAACGCCAAACTTTAATTTTGTCGGATTATTTCTATTCATTGACTTTGGAGAAAACCGCACTTACGGTACACTTCTCAATAGAAATAACAAAAACCTGTTTGAGTAACTTAAATAAAAAGTCTCTCAGAATAAATTAATTACAAATGCAGAGGTCCCGTCACGAACGGGACTCTGCATTTGTTAACCTATTTTATAATCACCAATGTCAATGGTACGCCTTTTTCGGGTGTCTCGGGTAGATAAAGCATTTTATCCTCTGATGCAAGCATTAAAGTGAAGACACCAAAATCCCATAAATCCATATAAGTATGATATTCGATATAACCATGGCTTGCTTTAGGGAATTCAGCTTTATACATGCTTTTAAAAGCATCGGCAAGCTCCTTCATTTTAGGAGTTATGGATAATAAAAGTGGTGCATATATGTCTTTTTATAGTTTTGATAGTTGTTCTGGTGTCATGACAACGAAGTTTGGTTTGTAACCTTCACTGGTCTTTGAAATCAGACCATCCTGAACAGCTTCAGCAAGTTTTTCCTTTTCGGTATTGCAAAGGCTGTCTATATTGAAGTTTGGTTCTGCTACACTATAATATATTTTGTGTAGTAAAGCTTGAGTACTCTTGTTGCTGTTATTGATTATTTCGGGGTGATAATCCTTACTGGAAAATGTATATACCCCAAGCCAATAATAACGGTCGTACATTCCATTTGTTACACAACTAATAATATAGTAACAGGAGCTTGGTAAACCTTAGTATTTTCGCAATAAAAATTAGATTTTTGATTCGAGCGATTTAATATAGAATTCAGTTTGAATCAAATACATAGCAATATTTGCAGCCATGCAAGCACGTCATTCCATTTATACTCCTTGAATATATCCCTATATCCCTGCTATAGGTACAACCACATGCTTCCCTTTGACCGTTATCCTTTGATTTTTTCACCTTACCGCCAAAAAGCTTTTCAAGCAGTTCGCCATCAATACAATGACCCCTATTAATTCCTTTAACTTTTTCTAAAATAGGGCTGGCACAAGAATATAATGAAATGCCATATTTCTGAGCTATTTCAACCATCTGTGTGAAAAATGAAATTTGCTTATCTTCATCAAAATGGATTATGTCAAGTCCACTTTTTCCTATTTTGTTCTTCACATGTCCATACATTGAAAGGTACGAGGTTGTAACACGACAGTTTCCCATGCCAAGAACATTTAAATCAATGCAAAGCTGTTCAAAAGCGTTCAACCTTGCTTTTTCAGGTAAATCAGGGGTAGCGTTTATTTCCCCCTTTGTAGATATTATTACTGGGTCGAACCTTATATTAAATTGCTCTGGTGAATATTTTTCAAGCAAGCCTTCTAAAGTATTAAGTGTTTCTTTATAACCAGGAACATTAGGTTCAAGGAATTTTGAATAGTTGTTAATTGTATATTGGAAGTAAAGATTATATTCATTGAGATTCATCGGATTCCTTAATACATTCTTAAAATCCTTACTCCATAACACAATGGAATGAACACTTATAGTTCTCAGGTCAATAGAATATTTTTTGTTCGGGAACATCGGATTAGGGACTTCAACAGACCCTTTAGCAAGCGACTCTTGTAACCACTCATAGAAAAACGCAGGTATATCTGTTCTTCTTGAGGCAGAAATTACAGTTTTAGCTTGTATATTCTCTTTATGCTGTTTCACTTCTTCTCCAAATAAGCTTAATTGATTTATAATTTAAACCTCCTTCCAAACAGTAAAAAGTAGTTTTCTCCAAATGTAAATCTCCTATATATCTTGCACCTCTAATTCTTTCGGGATCGTCGAAACGATGACTGGCGCGACTCCGTTTACAGTGCCATCTTTGGTTTTTATACCGATCTTTTCCCATTTATCTGCAGCAATAGATATACTCCCGTTGATATATTCCATTATAACAATAGCCTACGCAGGCGTATTCGAAGAACTTATGCGCCAGTGGGGCCTTGCCTGACAGACCGGGGCGATGGACCCGGCAATTCTGCAAGAGTGCGCCGGGACCTGACGATATGCCGGTAAAGCGCCCTTAGCGCCATAAAAATAACATATCCCGCCAGGCCGCCTGTCAGATTCAGCATCAGATCATCAATATCCGCAGCCCCCACACCAAAGGCATATTGTACTATTTCGATCATCAGCGAGACTGCGAAGGTGATCAGCAAAGTCCTGCAAAGCTGGACAGACTTGTTAAAGACAAGCGGAAAAAGCACACCCATCGGTATAAACGCTGCGATGTTCCCGAACACATTGACCAATATGCCTCTGATACGACCGGAAGCCATAAACAGCTGAATAGTCGTGAAAGGAACCAGGTTCATGCTCCTGTGAAAGTAACCGCGCCCGTAGAGATGGCTGAAAAAGGTTAAGTAAAAGAGATATGACAAGTACAGTATAAAAACTGTTATTGCGATTATCTTTAAAAATATCTTGCTTTTATTAGCGTTCGGAAGCATAAGATCAATTCTCCACAAAAAACTATATTTCCCGCCGGCCCGCACCAACCGGCCAAGTTAGCAGCAGAGGATCCGAGCCGAAACTAAACCAGTTTGCTGAACAGCTCTCCGACATCCGCAGTCAGCCCTTCAAAAACAACTGATTTCGCGATATCTCCTTTTCCGAAGACCTTTAACAAGTCGACCTTATTGTCTGCAAAGTCATAAATAATGACAGTCTCCTGCTTAGTGTCTATTATCCAGTATTCCCTGACTCCCGACATCATGTATGTGTTCAGCTTGTCCACCATGTCCTTGCTTCTCGTACTGTTCGACAGGATTTCGACAGTAAGAGCCGGAGTACCCATATACCGGCCTTTCTCATTCACATTGCCCTCCAGATCGCAGGCTACAATAATATCTGGCTGCATCACATCGGGCTCCTTGATATCCTTCTTCCAGAAGTGTACGTCAAAAGGCGCTAAAATCGGCCTGCATTTCCTATCCTTGAAATATTCGCTAAAAATCAGATGCAATCTTGCGAAGAGCTCCTGATGACCCAGATTTGGTGAACCCAGAAGGTATATCTCGCCATTGATGAATTCCATCCTGAGAGTGCTTTTTTCGTATATCTCCATGAATTCTTCATACGAGACTTTCTTGCCGCCGTACTGGTAATCAAGCGCATTCTCCCTGACTGTGAAATATTGCTCTATATCGGTGACATAAGGCGTGAGCCTGGCGATTTTTTTGCCGTTTTTAGTAATGACCACGTCGTTTTGCGTTTCAACGCAGTCTATATATTTGCCCAGGTTTTTCTTGAATTCGGTAGCCGTTATCACAACGCCCTCTTTATAATTGACGTATCCCATATCAATCACCTCTGATAAGAGTATATCAAAGCATGCGATTAAGGTCAATAATATCGTGCGATTTAAGTCAACAGTTTCGTACGATATTTCGTGCGATATTCTAAATAACTTCGCACTGCTCATGCATGCCTGTATACCGTTTCTTTTACCGGCTGCCTACCAGCCGCTCGGGAACGGTACGGAACCGCTGAAAATTTGTTAGAAATATTTCGTCTGATCCGTCAGGCAAAAAAAATGCTGTTGCGCGATTCCTTTGCCTTGTATAACGCCAAGTCCGCGGCCTCGATAAATTTCTCCAGCGACATATTTTCAGTCGGAATAACAGAATTCACACCCGCACTGATCGTTAAAAAACCCTTTGAAGCAGTATTTAAAGAACATATGGCAGATTCCTCGGTGGACTTTCTGATCTGCTCGGCAACTAGAAGCGCGCCTTCCTTCTCCATGTACGGAAGTATCAGCGCGAACTCATCCCCGCCGTATCTGGCAACAATATCCGAAGATCGTTTTGAAAAAGCCGCTAATATATTGGCAACCTGCTTGATGCAGTCATCCCCGACCATGTGCCCGTGACTGTCGTTATATGTTTTGAAAAAATCTATATCTATCATTATCAGCGACAGCGGAACAAAATTCCGTCTGCACCTGTTCCATTCCATCTTTATGGTTTTGTCGAACATACGGCGATTGTAAACGCCGGTCAGGCTGTCTATCTGCGATAGCTTTTCAAGCTTTTGATTGGCCTCCTCCAGCTCCTTGTTGATACGCTTCAATTCAATGTTTTTTTCAACTATCAGCTTTTTGAGGTTGAAGTCCTCAACCTGCTTTTTATACCTGATGTACGAGATCGTCCACGAAATTACGATAAAGGTGGTGCTGATAATATAATTTGTATACAGCTGTCCTTCCGATTTTTGAAAGTAAGGCAGTAAGATGAGAAACGCAGTTTGAACTCCTATATATATGGCAAGAAAAACAACAGGCTTGAAATACGGCACAACCGAGACTACCAAAACCGCTATAGTATATACGATCACCTGTCCGCTCGTCAATTGATCCAGCAGAGAGATGCCGGCACACCACGCCAACACGGTACAGGCTAACACGATTTCTGCGGTCGTTATTGCTTTTCGGTTTACAGCACCATTCCTCTCCAGTTTGATGAATAAAAGCAAAAACAGAAACATAACTGCGAGGAAAATAGCACACATAGCGAAATAATACGATTCGGGCTTTTTGAACAGGACGCCGCCTTTTAGGGCAAGCGACGCAAAAAGAACCAGAATTTGTATTACTACAGAAGACAATGCCATGAGTTTTGCTCTGGCCGTATTGATCTTTTCTACGGCTATTTCAAATTCTTCCCTGTACTCCTCCGGTACGCAAACAGAAAAAGCTCTTTTTATGGACATGAATATCCCTGCGATCATGTAACTACCTCTTATACAACACTACAAATGACCAACCATTTCCGACAGCTATGATTTTATTACATTTATGGAAGTTTTACAATATGTCAGGAATATACTGTCGAGATAACTCAAACCTCATCTTCATGCTTGAAATCGGCTACCCTGATACCTTTAGAATCTTTGACCAATGTTACGGTATCCAGTCCATAAGGTGGGTTGTGGGCTCCCGTAAAGGTTTCAAGCCTTATTTTAAGCCAATACTCGCCACCCAGTTTCTCTATATCAACGATACCTTCATTCATATACTGTCTGGGACCGCCGTAATACGCTCGGATCGCTTCATTCAGGTACGGGCTGATTTCCATCAGTATGAACCGCTCCTTCAGCGCATCTTTGTAAACATACCCGGGCAAAGGGTTGCCTCCAAAGCCAATCGAAGCGAACGTCAGGTTCGGCATATTTCTGAGAGCGCCGATATCGCTTATCCTATTGTTGGATATGTCGAGGCGACTTAATTTCACGAGCCTGCTCAATGCTTCAACATGTTTGACCTCATTATTATTCAGAGCCAGGTTTTTTAATTCGTTCAATGACCCCAGGCTGCTTACATCCACGATCCTGTTCTCAGCCAGCCTCAGTGAGCTCAGGTTCCTCAAACCGGCCAATCCGGAAACATCGGTTATTCTGTTCTTGTCAAGGTCCAGATACGCCAAAC
>JAEYOM010000131.1 GCA_023411715.1 Bacillota bacterium
CGGTCCGCGACAGGGTCATGGCAAGCATGATGGGCGCAAAAGCGACAGAGCTGCTGAAGAACGGGATCTATAACCAGATTATTGCCTTCAGGGATAATCAGGTCGTAGGCATCGAGATCAATGAAGCGCTGAATACAACAAAATCAATCGATGAAGATATGATAGAATTGAGCAAGGTATTGTCTCTGTGAGAGTGTAAATCAAAAGGACTGAGTCCGGTTCAATACCAGATCCAGTCCTTCAGGATTGCTTGGTAAAATTCGTCTGACTTTTTGGATTCGGTGATTATTTCTTTGCGATTTCCACTTTCCCGTCCTTGACGGTAAATCTTCCTTTTACGGAATATCCGGCAGCCATGGCGTCGGGCTGTACATCTCCCTTGCCTATGGTGCTGTCATATTTAAAGTCCACCCCTCTATCAAAACCGGCTACCGGAGCTGCATACCCACTGCTGTCATAACGTTTGAATGTACCTGTTCGATTATCTTATAGCCTTTTTTGTTTATACCCGTATCTTCGGTATACTCTATACTTCCGGTGATTTTGAACACATTGCCGTTCTTCTCCCTTATTACCGTGTAGTAATCGGTCAGCTCGATTACCTCATCCCGATCCGAAGCTCAAAAATGACATGATAGAGGTTTCAAAAAATATCATTAAACAAAACGTAGCCTATTTGAAATTAGGCGTTAACAATTCGCTTGATGCGGTAGTACACGCCAGACAACTAGGCTTATTGGAATAGCATATCTCAGGAGATCGAACCGTAAAAATCCTTCATTGCATAAAAGGAAAGCTTTTTATAGCTCTTATCGGCTGAAAGCAAGCCTTTCAGATTGTAATAATCCTGCATTTTGTGAAGTCTTCTCGGACACCTGAAATCATATAGTATCCATGGGCAGATGCCTTTGATATAAGGTATCCTGCGCAGGGTGTCTATCTGTTTTTTATAGACCGCAAGCTGTCCGTCCTCTGTGTAAAGATCATCCCCGGTCCCCCTGGCGCCGGCTTTTCCATCTGCGCCAAACTCGCTTATGACCACCGGCTTGGACGGCCTGCTGTTTTCAAAGATCCTTGGCAGCTTTGAAAAGTCCGGTTCATACCAGCCGTAATACTCGTTTATCCCGATAACATCCACATTTTCGACCAGCCTGTCCGCTATCACAAGCGCCCTGTGATCCACAAGACATGCCGCGGATATGAGCCTGTACGGGTCGAGCTCCCTGGCCCTGCGTGCAAGCGAACTCATGAATAAAAGCCTGTCGTCGGTGTCTGCGTTCTCATTTCCGACGGACCATATGATCACGCTTGCCCGGTTCCTGTCTCTGGTTATCAGCTCCGTCAGTTGGTTTTCCGCATCTTTATAGGTCTCTTCATTTGCAAAATCGATAGCCCAGTAAACCGGTATCTCCTCCCACAGCATGATACCAATCTCATCCGCAATCCTCGCAGCTTTCTCGGAATGTGGATAGTGCGCCAGACGCATGAAATTGCAGTTCATCTCTTTTGCAAGGCGAAAATTCTCCCTTAACTCGTCTTCCGTCAGCGCCTTTCCGTTTCTAACGCTTTCTTCATGAGCGCATATGCCCCTGAGGAATATTTTTTCTCCGTTCAGATAAATGTCGGTGCCCGCTGTTTTTATTTCCCTGAAACCTACTCTGTCCGTGAGGACGTCCCCTTCGTACTCCGCCCTGACCTCATAAAGCTTTGGATTTTCAGGGGACCACAGCTTCGGCCTGGCATCCAGGACAACACTTCCGCAGCCGTTTATCATATCGATTTCGGCATTCAGCTCAAGTTCGTCTATTCTAAAAACGGCTTTGCCCTCTTTCCGGGTACCATCCGTTGTTATGACCGCTTCGATTTTTCCGAAACCGCTGTCTTTAACAAGGCTCACACGGACGTCCCTGATAAAGGTCTCAGGAAGCCTTATTATCTCAACATCCCTGTAAATACCGCCGTAATTGAACCAATCGGTATTCTCGCACGGCACGTTCGTCCTTTTTCTTGTATTTGTTGCTACTACTATTATTCTGTTTGTCTCTTCCAGCATATCCGTCACTTCTATACAGAAAGGAGTAGAGCCTCCCTTATGCATACCTGCAAATTTCTTGTTCAAAAATATCTTCGCTTCATAGCTCACTCCGCCGAATTTGATGAACACCCTTTTTTCGCCTTTGTTCACATATTTGAATGTACGGGTGAAAATAATGCTCCCCTCATAGAGGAAGAGCTTTTCGGAGTGCATGTTCCAGCAGTTGGGTATCTTCATCAGCTCCCAGGCATCAAAGCTAAAATCGACCGGGTATTGTCTTCCGTCCTCATCATGGTATATTTCCTTATACCACTTCGATCTTAGGCAATTATCGTACTGGTCTATGCCGAAATTCCAACTTCCGTTCAAAGATTCCTTTTCCCTGTAATAATCGCAAAAAAGGCTATCAGTTATAAGCTTTTTACGAAAAGCGCTTTCGTAATCCGCTTCATGTATGGATTCTTGAAAATTTCCGGTCTCTTTACCTTTCATATCAAACGACTTCCTTTCGATCTTTGCCTTTACTATATAATATTACCAAAATAAGCATGGATTTCTCCATGCTTATTTGATTAAGTCCTGAATCTATTATTTGCTGGCTTTTTTAACTATGTCGCTGCCCAGCTTCTGAAGGTTTGAAATGCACTTGTCCAGCGATTCTCCGCCGATCAGATATTTTTCGCATTCCGATACGAACATGCTGTCGATCTCCGCATTATAGGCAGGAGCAGTCATGGGCGTGTTGTTCACGAACTTGGGATTGCCGAGAACTGCGTTGAGTGTTGTCATGTCATACAGTTTGTCAGGACTGTCACCAACGATCTTCGGCAGGATCGCCGAGGTTGGCGTTCTTCTCTGCAGTAAGGCCGCCCGCTCTGATATATGCACCCTCTGTCGTATAGTACCTCATGAACTTATAGGCTTCTTCAGCATATTTTGCAGTGGTCGGTATGCTTAACATCTTAGTGTCGGAAAAAGTGTACCCTTCAACTCCGTTGGCGCCCCATTTCGGCAGCGGGGCAAACGTAGTCTGGAAATCATGCGGCCATTTCGTGGTGTCCTTTATTTCGGCCAGCATCCATGCTCCCGTTGGAACCATGGCTACTTTCCCCGTAAAGAATTCATTTCTGTAAGCGAGATTTGCGGTCTTTATATCCATCAACGATACCGAAGTCTTGTCTACGTTCTCCATATCATACCTGAACTTAAGCCAGTCCTTCAGGTTCGGGTCATCGAAATTCAGGGATCCGTCCGCCTTGTAATAAGCATTGTCCAGTTTGGTTGAATATACGCCCATCAGGTCATAATTCTGCCATGTGTGGAAATATGAACCAAAAACCTTGTTCTGGCCTTCGCCCTTTGTCAGCTTCTTCGCATAATCTCTGTAATCATCCCAGGTCCAGTTGAGCGGCGGCACAGGAAGACCTGCGGCATCGAGCATCGATTTGTTTATCATTACGAACCAGGGTGTTACGTCGATCGGAAGCGCGTAGTAGGAATTACCTATCTTTGAACTCACGCTGTACGTATCGTCGTAGGTTATTCCTTCATTGCTGAGGAATGAGTCCAGAGGCTTATACAATTGCCGATCTACCTTGCTTGACATTTTCTGTACAGACGATTCCAACATTGTGTCTATCGATTCGCCGGACAACAGCAGCAAGTCCACTTTCTGGGTGTAGGCAACGTTGTCGTTTTCGACAGGATACTGGATATTGACCTTAATATCCGGATATTTCGCCTGGAATGCATCGGCGACTGCCTGATTCTGATCTTTCAGTGAAGCTTCCCAAGTGTAAAACGTAATGGTCTTGACTTCTGCAGGCGCTGTCGTCGAAGCCTGTGTGGTCGCCGCCGTTGAAGCCTGATCCTGAGTCGGGGCATTTGCACTGCCGCAGCCCGTAAAAGTAAAGCTTACCACTGTGATCAGGGCTAATAGAAGAGTCAAACTCTTTACCATTTTTCTCATACTGAATGAATCCTCCCTTTGATTTTTATGAGCTCATCTATGTTAAATAAATGATGCACTAGCCTTTGACCGCTCCCACAGCCATGCCTTCAAGAACATACTTCTGGCCTATCAGGAATACGATCAGCAGCGGAACTATGGAGCAGACCGCCGCAACCATTATCAATGAATAATATGATGCGTATTGCGTCATAAATTTGGTCATGCCCAGCTGGATCGTATACAAATTCTCACTTTTCAGGAATATCAGCGGATTCTGGTAATCGTTCCACGTCCAGACAAACTTTAGCACCATCAGCGTAACGAGCGCGGGTCTGGTCATCGGAAGTATTATCTGCATAAATATCCTGTAATGCCCTGCTCCGTCGATCTTTGCAGACTCTGACAATGATATCGGGATAGACATCATATACTGCTTCAGGAGGAACATTCCGTATATACTGAACGAACCGAGCAATATCAGTCCCAGATGGGTGTCGAAAAGGTTCGTCCATCTGAAGACCATGAACTTAGGGACAATCGTGACCTGATCCGGTACCATCATCATGCTGAGATAGATCAAAAACAATCCGTCCCTGAACTTGAACCTGATCTTTGAAAACGCGTATGCACCCATTGCAGACACCAGTACCTGGCATACGGTAGTTAGTATCGTCACCTTGATGGAATTAAGATAGAACAGTGCAAAGCTGTATTTTCCGCTCCAAACCTCCCTATAGTTGCTGATGGCATTCCACTTTTTTGGTATCCACTCTATCGGGAATTTGAAAACATCTGTCTCAAATTTTAAAGATGCGGATATCATCCATATGAAAGGCAGAGTCATAGTTAAGGCTATCAGGAACAGAAAAATCGTAGTTAATACTTTAGATAACTTTACTTTGGTCATAGAACCCATCCTTTACTCATAGGTCACCCATTTTTTCTGTCCCATCCATTGGATGACGGTAACCGCGAATATTATCACAAACATTACCCAGGCTGCCGCGCTTGCATAGCCCATGTTGTAGAACTGGAATGCTTCGCGGTAAATGTACAACGCCAGCATGGTGGTCGAAGTCCCCGGTCCGCCCTGCGTCAATACCTGTACCTGGTCGAATACCTTGAAGGAATTGATGATACCCATTATCGCAATGAAAAAAGTCGTGGGTGAAACCATTGGCACCGTTATAGAAAAGAATTTCTTCAATCCACTTGCCCCGTCGATACTGGCTGCTTCATATAATTCCGTAGGGATCGACGCCAGACCCGCCATATATACGACCATGTTGTAGCCGAGATTCTGCCAGATATACATGGCTATCAGGGCAGGAAGCGCCCAATGCATATCCGCCAGCCAGTTAGGAGTCTGCTGTATCCCTATGCTTCTCAGAATCTGGTTCAACGGCCCGTAGGTAGGCTGAAGTATGACCATCCATACTATCGCAACTGCTACAGCGCTTGATATATAAGGCAGGAAGAACATTACCTTTAATGTATTCCTGAAGTATGCCATCTTGGTCAGCAAGACCGCAAGCACAAGCGAAAGGCATATGCCGACGATCACAGTCACAGCCGTAAATATCAGACTGTTTTTCATCGAATCCGTAAACCACGGGTCTGTCATGATAGCCTTAAAATTCTCTATCCCGAAAAACTTGATATTGCCAAAGCCGGATGACAAATTCCATTTGCACAGGCTTAAAACAAGAGATACCAGTACCGGGAACAGGAAAAATACCAGAAACCCTAATAAACTTGGTAGTATAAAGATCAAGCCTGTAATATTCTCCAATACCGCCTGCTTTTTTCTGATTTTCACTTTATGTCCCTTCTTTTATACTATCGAATATGTTGTTTGATGTGGTGCTTCCAATACTGCACAAAAATCTGCGATTTCCTGATTGACAATATAACTATAATGCACAACAGGGCATATTAGTATGCCCTGTCGATACTTGTTATTGACTTATCATTACTTGTGAGTGAGGGGACAGGTTTCGAGAGACAATTCTCTCCCGTACTATCGAGAATGGACCTTGTTTCTGATATCACCGGGCGTATTGCCCGTGATTTTTTTATAGGCGCGATAAAAATAGCTTATACTTTCAATGCCTACGGCATTAATGATCTGTTCGATCGAGTAATCGGAATTGCCGAGCAGCTTTGTTGCCGTTTCCATCCGCTTGTTGATCAGATAATCCGAAAAGCTGCTGCCGACCTCGCTTTTAAAGAGCCTGCTGAAATAACTGCTGTTCATGTTGACATAACCGGCCATATAGTCACAGCTAATATCTTCGCTTAAATGAGAATCGATATATTCGATGACTTTTCTGATCTCCGGCCGCGAGATTTTATTTACAGGTTCGTCGAGTCTGTCGAATACATACCCGAGCTCAGCCATGAATGCTCTTCTGTAAGCGGCAAATGTATCGTACCTGACCTGATAATTCTCCGGATTCATTTCATACCTGCCGGAAATTGATTCCATATCCGCTATCAGATGTCTGAACAAGAGCCTTACGCAATTTGGAGAATATTCGCCTGCAGATGCCCGTACAAATAGACTATCCAGGAGCTCGACCGTTTCCTTCCGTTTACGCATGTTGAGCAAACCTTTGATCCCGGGTCCAAATTCCTCGTATAATTCCTTTGGCTCGCTTAAGCTGAATTGTGCTTTTTCCGTGATGATTTCTCCCGGACCTTTAAAAAAATATGAATCGCGTAAAACTTCTGCTTCAGCCGCGGCCTTTTTAAGATCACGCATATTATCGTACACACCGCTTATGCAAAACGAAATGTTGAAACTCAGCACAGTTCTTACATTCTTTTGGATTTCAACGAGCATGGCAATTATTTTTTGTTTCAGCGGCACTTCCTTCGTATTGTCCCAATACAGTAAACCAAACGCATTCTTCCTGTAAGGAAAAACAGTTATGTTTTCAGAGCTTTTTAAAATATCTTCGATTATATTGAGGACGCTTGCCTTGAGCGAGCTGTAATCACGTATGGGACCCTGCCTTAAAACATCGTCAATATCGTCGACGAACGCTGAGATGAGCCTGAAGCTGCCCTCCGGAAGCATGATCCCGCTAAGCTCGGACCTATCGGATATTTCAGGCCAAGCAATTAAATTATTGCCCATAATATCTGTAAAAAATTTCTCAAGTATAACGTCCCGGTTCATATATAAGCCCCGGCTTGTTTTATAAATGCTGTCGAGCTGCCGGCGTTCATATTCGATCTTTTCTTTTATATTAGCCAGCACTTTTATGAGTTCCTCACCGGTAAGGGTATGCTTCAGGATATACTCATCCGCTTCAAGTCTGATAGCTTCCCTGGCATATTCAAAATCTTCATGGCAGCTGATTATCAAGCTTTTCAGGCCCTGCTTGAATTTCTTCGCTTCCCGTATCAGTTCGAGTCCATCCATGGCAGGCATGGTTATGTCCGTGACGACTAAATCCGACATTATCTCAGTTATCATGTTCAACGCTTCAAGTCCGTTCACTGCCGTACCTGCTATCGTAAAACCGTAATCCTCCCAGCAGATTATGTTTGCGAGACCCTGCAGCATTTCGACATCATCATCCACAAGCAAAACCCTTATCACACAACCACCGTCCCTTCCTGCAGCGGCAGCCTTATTTCAGCGGTAGTCCCTTCGCCTTTTCTGCCCGATATCCTTAAGCCGAATTTTTCTCCATAGTAAAGCTTGATCCGCTCATCCACATTATTAATCCCTATGCCTGAAAACCTTGGCCTGGTCTTATCTTCTTCCTCCGGCAAGGCCTCCGTGTCCATGCCTATACCGTTATCCTTCACACAGATCAGGATGCAGCCTTCTTCCCTGACTCCGGATATTTCGATCACACCGCCTGAAGTTATACCCTCAAAGCCATGGATTATTGCATTTTCTACCAGAGGCTGGAGTAGAAGCTTGGGTATCCTGTATTTTTTGATTTCCTCGTCCATATTGCTGATCAATTCAAACTCTATGGCATGACGCATCTGAAATATGGCTGAATAGTTTTTCAGATTCTCCAGTTCCTGTTCGACAGTTATCAGCTCATCACCCTTGACTACAGTCATTCTGAGCAGATTTGACAATGCCAGTACCATATCGGCGGCTTTCTTGGTGTTGTTATTCAAAGCGGCCCACCTGACGGCATTCAGCGTATTAAAAAGAAAATGCGGACTGATCTGGGCTTGAAGCGATTTTAGTTCGGCGTCCCTCTTCTTCCTTTCCTTATCCGTATTATCCTGCATCAGCATTTTTATATTATTTCTCATTATATTGAAGCTGTCTTCCAATATACCGATCTCATCATGCCTTGTACCCGTCTCTCCGGCATAGGGGCTCTCGAGGTCGGTCTTTAGCATC
Organism: Bacillota bacterium; assembly: GCA_023411715.1. Lineage (GTDB taxonomy): Bacteria > Bacillota > Clostridia > Acetivibrionales > DTU013 > JAEYOM01. The sequence goes on from JAEYOM010000131.1 coordinate 8,368, forward strand.
AACCCCGTCAGTCTTCTCAATGGCTTGGTGATACTTCTGGCCAATACGGCCGATATCGCTAAAAACACCAAAACAAATATGGCATTTATGAAAAGAAGCCTGTTCCTTACGTTATCCAACTGCTCTGTGATGGCATCATACGATTTGATGTCAACGACCTTCCAGTTGCCTATTGTATTATAGGAGAATATCGATTCATCCCCGTTGATGGCCTTGTCTGTGAAATAGCCGTTTTGCGACGCCGGAAACTCCCTGCTGCAAATATCCTTAAAAGGTTTATCCAGCCACTCCTTTACTGTAGAGGAGACCACATTCATATTGCTATCCAGTATTACCCTTTTCTCAAACCGGTTTGCAGGAGCCAACAGCCTGCTAATCTCATGCTCAGGTATGCTAATTATGAACGTGCCGTATCGTCTTTTGCCGGACGAGTTGTAAATGTTCTTGACGAGCGTGAATACGTAAGGTTCTGTACCGGCATTGCTTTCAATATAATTTTTTTCTATGCCTCTCCACATCAGGTTGGTATCTTTATCAATATTTCTATCGTACATATACCCCTGCAGATAGGAATCGGAGCTTTTCCCTTCATAAGGCCAGTTCGTGTACTTCTGCCCATCGGTGGTGATTATCGTAATAAAGCATCTGGTCCTCATCATATTGAAGGAAATATTGCTGATTATACTGTTGAATTTGTTGATTGTCCCGAGCCTGCTGAGGTTTTCATCGCCCGGGCTCAAAACAGTTTCCCCGGTATCGTTCTGCGCCTGCCGAGTTATAAGTTCCTTGATCCCCTCATCCTCATTTACATATAAGGCAATAGAACTCATTTTTTTTAGAAGATCATCAAAACTGTTTGAGATCAGCTTAATAGAATTCATCGTCTCGGAAGATATCTGCCCTACGATCAGATTGTTCGCAGTACTCTGAAAAACATAAAACGATATGAGAAGCGGAACAATTATAACTATTACGAATGAAATGATCAGTTTTTTGAATATGTTCAGGTTGCTGATCTGCCCGCTTATCCGATCTATAAAATTTTTGCAGGCCCTGAAGAGTCTCATTGCTATATCCCCTTAATCGCTAACATGTATAAATCGAAGTACATAAAGCTTATTATAGCAATGAAGTTTACATAAAACAATTATATATTAATGATTATGCAGGAATAATATGTGATAAAAAGATGGTCCGCCTACTGAGAAATTTTTAAGTCCGTACCATAGCCTTAAGGTCTATTAAAATGGAGGTCCCTCCGGATTTGTTATTCTCCGCCCATATCTTCCCGCCACAGGCTTCCACGATCTCCCTGCATATCGAGAGTCCGAGCCCCGCCACAGAACGGCCTTTGTCCGAAGTATAGAAAGGATCGAATATCTTTTGCATTTCCTCCCCGGGAACGCCCGTACCGTTATCTT
>JAEYOM010000001.1 GCA_023411715.1 Bacillota bacterium
TAAAACTCGGCACTCCGGTCACTCTATAACTTTCTTTCCCTTTACCTTTACGCGGTCTATCAAAAGCTTTAAAGATAGCCGTACTTGTTAATACTCTAGTACCATCGTTCAGAACAGCACAAGTTAACTCTTTTTCACCAATATTTAGTTTCCCTTGATGAGTAGCTTTAAGTAATTTTTCTTCTTCCATGACTTCACCCCTACACCATCATATAACATAATTTTACATAATACAATACATAATCTTTCGGGCTGTAGGCCTATGTATAGTGATAAGTAATCATTTTGGTTACAAAACAGTAACTCTTATTGTAAAAATAATGTTATGTCCTTAAAATATAGGTAAAGAGGTGATGCATCTGTTTACTGCATACAACATATAGAGTGCCATTAAAAGTCAAGTACAAGGGACAAAATTTTATGGTTGATTTTCCATTCCATAGGTGTAGAATTAAGAGAAAAAGAACATATGTTCGAGAAAAAATAACACACGGAGGCGGCGGTGTTAAATGGAAACGCAATTCGTTACTGACTTCGGCGAAGGCATGGAGCATATCAAACAAATCACATTTCAAGGGAAAACCATAATCAATTCCGGGTACACTTATGATAAAAAAGCTGAAACAGAGGTCCTTCCTATTAAAAATGCAGCGGCATAATTTCCCGTGTAATATAATGTCACGCAAGCCTATTTGTTAGTAGGTTTACGTGATTTTATTATTTAGCTGTAGAAATTAATAATGGTGGTTTCTGGAGCAAACGTAGCCTTTCTCATTCTTCCGCTTTCCTTTCTGCTGAAATTGCTGCATATAAGAAAGAATATCGCAAACATTGTCATAATCATATTCCTGACTATGTTCGTATATGTTACGGGTTTCGAACCGTCAGTACTCCGGGCTGTCCTTATGGCGGACGTATTGCTCGTTTCGGCGATATTATACCGCGAACCCGACGTATATGCCGCTCTTGCAGTTTCCTGCATCATACTGCTTGTTGCAAGTCCCGGGATGCTGTTCAACATAGGCTTTCAGTTGTCATACGGCGCAACGCTCGGTATAGTCATGCTTTATAAAAACATCAGCAGGCTTGTAACCTGCAGGTTCATCCCGGGAAAGGCCGCAGAAGTGCTGTCCGCTACTTTGGCGGCGCAGTTCGGAGTCCTTCCGTTGACGCTGATACATTTTAACAAGCTCTCGCTTATTTCAGTCATCTCAAATATCCTTGCCGCCCCGCTGCTTGAACTGATAACGATACTCGGCACGCTGATGGCACTCCTGGGACAATTCAGCATTGTCCTGTCACGGCTCGCAGGTTATCTGAACAATGTTTTTCTGAGCGCACTTCTGTATATTACGAAATGGTCGTCAAGCGTTCCGTTTGCAACCGTCAGGACCGTTACGCCTCCGATTTTCCTTGCGGTACTGTATTATATGTCTGTTTGGTTTCTTTTGTGGTATAGACCTTTGAAGGGTACGCGGATCAGGTTTAAACACGCGGTAGCCGTAATGACTTCCGCGGCTGTCGTGTTTGCGTCCTTCAGCTTTATACCGGGCAGACTTGAAGTAGTGTTCCTTGACGTAGGACAGGGAGATTCGGCTTTTATAAGAACATTTTCGGGAAAGACCGTTTTGATCGACGGAGGAGGCAGCAGCAACCCAACAATAGCTTCAAAGGTAGGCGAGCTGACCGTCGTACCATTCCTGCTAGACAGCGGCGTCATGAGCCTTGACGCGGTAATTGCGACCCATCCGCATGCCGACCACACACAAGGCCTGGAGGATGTATTGGAAGTGATGAAGGTGAAAAGGCTCATAATTCCGGCGCTTTCAGATGACAGCGGTTTCTCTGGACTGCTCGGGGTATCGGAGACAAGGGGAATACCTGTAGCAAGATGCTCGAGGGGAGACATCATCCGCCTCGACGAAAAGACAACACTCCGGGTTTTGAGCCCTGTACGCAATTGTGAAGTCAATGCAGATGCTTTAAATAATACATCTCTCGTGTTAAAATTGTGTTATGGGCAGACCTCGGTTTTATTTATGGGGGACGCAGAGATGGAAGTGGAGGCGGAATTGGTCAGCGGGGCAGGCAGTGTGAAAGTTGGCGCTAAAATGGCAGATGAGGGCGGATCGGGAGATGACGCTAAAGCTGCCGATGCTGCCGAAAACCAAAATACTTTAGGATCGGCCAATGACATTGATCTCACAGCCGATGTCATCAAAATAGCGCATCACGGTTCTGACACCTCAACAGGCGAGGCATTCCTGGACTCGGTCGACCCGGAGGCAGCCGTCATAAGCGTCGGCAAAAACAACTTCGGACATCCGTCCGGTCAGACACTGGAACTATTGGAGGAAAGAGGCGTGGAATGCTTCAGAACGGACGAATGCGGCGCGGTATTATTGAAAAGTGACGGGAAGACCATTAAAATAAAAAGAACAGTGGAAGAGAAAGCGGGTTGAAAGCGATTGGCAGGTAAAGACCGATTTGCAGGTAAAGACCGTCCGGCGACCAAAGACCAGTACGCCGGTAATGAAAAGGCTCTATGGAAGTCTATAAAAGCGAAGGATATCGGAAGTCTGTATCTTTTTTACGGACAGGAGGAATATCTCAAGAGAAATTACGTGGAGCAGATAGAAAAAGCTATCCTTACGGATGATTTCAGACTGCTGAACAAGGTCGTGCTCGAAGGAAAGGTCTCAGCTTCAGCGATTATCGATAATTGCGAGACAGCGCCTGTTTTTTCCGAACGAAAGCTTGTTATTGTAAAGAATTCAGGTCTTTTCAAGGGCGGCAAAAAGTCCGAGGATACCGGTAAAAAAGACGGTGACGGCAAAAAAGCCGGCGAAAGTAAAAAAGCTGGAAGGTCAGACGAGCTTTCGGGCCTGCTTGCCAACATGCCAAAGCATGCCTGCTTGGTCTTTATTGAGACGGAGATCGATAAAAGGATAAAGTATGTAGATCTGATCGATCAAAATGGGCAGATTGTGGAATTTAATTTCAAAAAGCCGGACGAGCTTGCGGAATGGGTTGTTAAAAGGGTGAAGGAACTGGAACATGAGGCGGACCCTTCCGTTGCGGCAATGATCGTAGCTTATGGCGAGACAGGGATGGACGACCTGTATAACGAAATCAAAAAGTTATGCGCGTACGCAGGAGATCGTGTACGGCTGACCGCCGCGGACGTAGCCGGGGTATGTACGAAGTCGGTTAAAAGCAAGGTGTTCGATCTGACCGACGCCATAGCCGCAGGACAATGTGCAAAAGCGCTTGCGCTTCTCAATGACATGGAGGCTCTGAAGGAGCCTATGCCGAAGGTAATGTACATGATAGCCAGGCAATTCAGACAGCTCATGCAGGTCAAAATGCTTGTCAGGGACGGGGCCACACAGGGAGAAATAGCATCCCGCTTCAAAGTGCCGCCTTTTATTGCAGGCAAACTTTTGAGCCAGGCGAAAAGCTTTACTGCGGAAAAGCTTGAGAAGGCGATCTCGACGGGCCTGGAACTTGATCTTGCGATCAAGACGGGCAGATTGGAGGATAAGGCTGCAGTAGAATTGATGATAACCGGGCTGTCGTGATAATAGGGCTACCGTTATAACCGTGCTGTCGGGCTGAGTGAAAAAGCGTATTTAAAATAAGTGGACAAGCGCAAAAAAACAAAAAGCCCGGCCATCTGGAATATTCCTGCGATGCACGTGCTTTTTTTGTTTATTTTCCGAGTTCAATGTATTAATATGTTCCCGGCTTTATTTGCTTGCCGCATTCAAAGCCTTTGCAAGCCTGGATTTTCTTCTCGCAGCGGTGTTTTTGTGAAGTATGTTCTTTGCAGCCGCCTTGTCTATGGCCTTTTCAGTGTTACTCAATACGGATGAAGCCGATGCGTCCTTAGCTGTGATAACTTCGTCGCATTTCTTTATAGCAGTTTTGAGGGCGGACTTCTTTATCGTATTCTTTATAGTCTTCGTCTTTGTGACTTCAACTCTTTTAATAGCTGATTTTATATTTGGCAAACCTTTCACCTCCTGCGATCTTATTTGTCATTATTAACATCAGATATTCTACCATGAAAAATCTTAAAAAGCAAGGCAAATAGCAATGCTATTACAATATTTCACTTATTCCCTCAATTGCAAAAGTAAAATCCACCCCTGTTTTGTCTCAAGTAGAATTTACCTTTACAAACTCAAGCAAACTGATAAGGTGGAGTTTACCTTTGCAAACATTCGAACATATTGATATCAATCACTACACTCTGGGATGTCAAGGGCGGGCGGTTTTTGCCCGTTCATCGCAAGCGAAGCCGGAGACCCTTTACATCCATTGCACATATATCCTGGTGTCCCCGGTCTGTCATATGACAGCCCGGCTGCTTTCCGGCGAGGACAGGGTTTGGGACAGAGTCCCAATGTTTTTGTTTTTATCAAAAACTCCTGCTTAAAGAATAGCCATTATCTGGATTGCATCGTTTTTTCTTTTGTGTATGGTTTAATAAGCAGATGTCTTTCTGTTGTCAGAAACAGGAGGGATACCATGTCAAAACATATGACTTTATCAGAAAGAAAGGGCATTGAAATTCTATTGAAAGAAGGTAAATCATTTAAGGAAATTGGAAGGAGCTTAGGCAAAGATTGTACTACAATTTCAAAGGAAATTCGTTATCATTTCGTTGAGCGGGAAAGCGGCGCTTGGGGACAAGCCTGCAATGCTTGTACTCTCCGGTTTGGTTGTAAAAAATCTTTGCTGTGCAGCAACCAGGATTGTGGGAGAAAGAAGTGCAACTTTTGCAGCATTTGCAATAATTTTTGCGATAGTTTCATTGAAGAAAAATGCAGGAAACTGGACAAGCCACCTTATGTATGCAATGGATGTGACCATCTAAAAAAATGTACCCTCCGCAAGAAACTCTACGTTGCAAAGGATGCACAGGACGAATATGAATATGTCCGTTCTGAAGCACGTACAGGTATCGCAATAACGGAAGGTGAACTGAATCATTTGGATCAATTATTAACGCCTCTGCTCAAAAATGGCCAATCCATACATCATATCTGTGTAAATAATACTGGCAGCATCATGTATAGCGAAAAGACATTGTATCATTACATCGATTCCGGACTTATTACTGCTCGTAATATTGATCTGCCAAGGAAGGTGAAATACCGCCCTCGTAAAAAAGCAGGCTTAATCCACAAGGTTGATCGGAAATGCAGAATTGGCCGTACATACGATGATTTTCACAGCTATATGGAAGATAACAATCATCCACTTGTTGTCCAAATGGATTCTGTAATAGGTCGGGTGGGCGGAAAAGTCTTACTTACACTGCATTTTGTTAAAAGCAGAGTTTATGCTTGCATTTTTACGGGATGCAAACGATTCCCAGTCGGTAATTGACGTTTTTGATGGGCTTAATGAACGTTTAGGGATTGATATGTTTAAAAAGCTGCTCCCAGTCCTGTTAGGCGATAATGGGAGCGAGTTTTCAAATCCCCGTGCTATTGAATGCGAACGTACAACAGGAGAGTGCCTATGGTCGCAAGAGAACGCCTTGTAATAAAACTGCCGCTGAACCAAAATCATCACAGTTCCCTAGCTCAGATGCTGTTTCTCCTGGAGATATTGGGTGGGAGTCATACCGGCATATTTTTTGAAAAGCTTGCTGAAATAATAGGGATCCTCTATTCCGACCAGATAGCCTATTTCCGAGAACTTGATCGAGGTCGTTTCAATCAGCTCCTTGGCCTTGTTTATCCTGACCGTGTTCAAATAGTGGAATATCGTAAATCCAGACATTTTATGAAAAACCCGGTTTAAGTAATCGAAATCGGATTCGAAAACTTGTTCGATATCCGTGCTGGATATCTTTTTATGATACTCCGTATTCAGATAATCCAATATCTTGCGCGCTTTTACAAAGGCTTTTGGGAAATGAGCTTGCATATTTTCTATGTTTGTGGTGGTATATTCCCTTCCGATTTTTATCAACAAGCCAAGTATTTTACATGATACCAACCTTTTATAGTTCTCATACTTGTTTTGGAAATCATCCGTTGCATCCTTCAGAATATACATGAACTCATTCTCATTCACAAGGCTGTATGTTTTAGGAAGGCAACAGATGCCGTCGGTCGGAGGTTCTTCATTCAGGAAATTGCCGGTCAGGGACAGCTTCCTTTTCAGCAGCATTTCCTGAGCCATTTCGTAATACTGCGAATCATCTACCATAAACAATTCAGGATGTTTGAAGTGAATATAGTAATAATCACAGCTGGCTTCCTGATAACCATGATGTGTAACATTGGGTTCCAGGAAAAGGATATCCCCCTTTTTTAAGTGATATCTCCGGTCCCCCTCCTGAATATAAAGCTCCCCGCCTTTAATCACATACAGGATAAATTCGTTTATCGTCCTGGCAAAATGGCTCCACGGCTTTTTATAGGCTATGTGCCCGATCAGTCTGACATTCGGCAGGATATCGGCGTTTAGAGACAGCAACATATTCCACCTCGAAAGGTCGCTATTTTACAAAAAAAGTCTGCTTTGAGCATTTAATATTATTATATTCCTTATTATAATCAAATCAACAGGTCAATGTTAAAAATCCATCCAAGGACAATTAAGGGGTGACCAGGAATGTATCCCAAACAGAAAAGCATAGAAATCATATTGAAGAATCAGGATCAGAAAGGATCCTATATAGCAAGTCCGGTGTTTGATACCTACAAGTTCTGTTGGATGAGGGACGGCAGTTTTATTGCCTGGTCGATGGATATTTCAGGCCGGCCTGAATCTGCCGGCATGTTCTTTGATTGGACCGATACAGTAATTTCCGGCAAGATGGATCACATTTACCGGATTATTTCGATTCATGACATGGGAGAAAAACTCCTGAACAGCGATTTCCTTCCTGCAAGGTATCATATGGACGGATCGGATACCAATGACGAATGGCCGAACTTTCAGTTGGACGGATATGGAACGTGGCTATGGGCTCTTTGCAGACATGTTGAAATAACAGGGAATGTGCGGCTGATTGATAAATATTCAAAGAGTATCCGTGCTGTTGCCAATTACCTGATAAGCTTCTGGAATGTACCGTGCTATGATTGCTGGGAGGAAAACGGAGATAAAACCCATACAGCGACGCTTGCTTGCATATATGGCGGTCTCAATTCCATCCGCACATATCTGGACGAGCCCGGTATTTTCACTACTGCATGCGCCATTAAAGAATATATTTTAACCCATTGTATCGGAAACGGCAGACTTCTCAAGTATCCGGGTTCTGACGACATAGATTCCAGTCTTCTGTGGACAGCGCTACCATTTCATGTCATTGATGCGAACGATACAATCATGGTCAATACCGTACAGGAAATTGAAAAACGTTTACTGCATGGCAGAGGAGTCCACCGTTACTCTGAGGATACTTACTATGGCGGAGGAGAATGGATTTTACTGTCATGTTGGCTCGGATGGTATTACGCCATATCCGGACGAAAGAATGAAGCAATCGAGATACTGGAGTGGGTAGAAAGCCAGGCGGATGCTGAAATCGGGCTGCCTGAACAAGTCCTCGGGCACGTATATAAACCGGAGTATATCAACAAATGGAAGGAATTATGGGGAGAGCCGGCGATGCCGCTGCTATGGTCCCATGCCATGCATCTGATTCTGCTGAACGCATTGGGAAGATAGCATTCAACAGGCAGATAATTCTGTGCTTTAGCGATTCTGTCGCTAAAAATATAAACTATATAAGGAGGAATTCAAGTGAAACAAAGTTCTTTTCGGATCATTGGGATAGTTACTGTCGTTATGCTGATGGCTTCGTTATTCCTTATAGGATGCGGCAGCAGTACGGAAAAGCCGTCCGGAACCACTGAAGCCGGTACGCAGGCAGCAGCACAGGCAAATACCCCGGCAGAAACCCCGGCAGAAAAGGCCAAGATCACATTCTGGCACAACTATGGTGCAGACAAGGAAACTCCATATTTCTCAGAAACAATCATTCCGAAATTCAAAGAGAAATATCCCAATATTGATGTTGAAGTAGTGGCTCAGGGCGATGACCAGTATTCCAACCTCATCACCACGGCATTGGGTACCAATTCGGCACCGGATTGTGCAAGGCTTGATTCAACGGATGTTGCGACCTTTGCAAACCAGGACGGACTTCTGGCACTGAACGATATGGAAGGCTTCGGCACACTGAAGGATTCCGTTTACGAAGGAGCCATGTCCAGCGACCTGTTCAAAGGGAAATATTACGGCTTCCCGATCGACACTAATTGCAAGACGGCGATCGTCAACATGACCGCACTGGAAAAACTGGGTCTCAAGGATCCCCCAAAGACCATGGAAGAATTCATCGAGGCAAGCAGAAAGAACAGCCCCGGAGTACCGACCATCAGCGTTTCAAGCGTTGGCGACTGGGATTTCCTACCCTACTTCTGGTTGTTCGGAGGCGTACTCTCGGACGAAGGGTTTACTAAAACAACCGGATATCTGGATGGTAATGAAAGCGTAGATGCGGTGACAAAGCTGCTTCAGCTCTACAAGGACAAGGTGCTTGCCATAAAGGACCTTGACGGAACAAAGGACGCATGGGACGGCATAAAGGATGGAAGTTATGGTATGATACTGGAGGGGCCGTGGTTCTTTACCTTCAACGCCAACTGGAAGGATCTGAAGGTGGCTCCTGGCCTGATCCCGGCATACAACGGGAAAACAGCTTCTATCATCGGAGGGCAGAGCGCTGTTGTGTTCAAATCCAGCAAACACCCGAAAGAAGCATTTGAGTTCGTCAAATTCCTTCTGTTGGAAGAAGTGCAGACCCTCGAAGGAATCAACATGGGACAGATGCCAGTACTCAAATCCGCAGCAGACAGCAAGGACATCAAGAGCAATGAAGTCTGGAACGTATACCTGCAGCAAATGGGAAGCGCAAAGGCCAGGATCCCTTCCCCGTTCAAGCAGGTGATCCAGGATACTTTAAAAGATAAATTCACTCAGATTTTCACCGAAAAGGAGGCTCCCGGGCAGGCACTGAAAGAAGCGGCAGCAATCATTGATGCGGAGCTTTCCAAATAAATCGGACCGGTTCCTAAAATACGGTACGGTCAGGGAGTCAAAACGCTCCCTGACTGCGGTTTTTCGAACAAAGGAGGGTATCAGGAATGAACAGCGGTATGGCTGTTGACAGAACGAGAATCAGGAGGCGGGAACTCAGACAAATCGGGCAGGCTTTACCTTTTGTATTGCCGGGTTTATTACTTGTATGTGTATTCATTCTCTATCCGATAGTCCGCAATGTCATAATCAGTCTGTCGGATTACAAGCTGGTTACGGGAGAAATGACCTATACAGGCCTGAAGAATTATCAGGATCTTATGACAGGGTATCAGGGCAGGTTCTGGTACGCATACCGTAATACGCTTCTTTATGCTGTTGTGACCACTCCAATCACTCTTTTTGCAGGCCTGATTTTTGCGGTAATGATCAATTCCCTGAACAAAGGCACTGTTTTTTTCCGAACCGTCTATTATTTGCCGGTTATTACTTCGTGGATCATCGTCGGACTTGTATTCAAGTACCTGTTCAATGTCGGCAGCTCCGGACCTGTAAACTATATTCTTGTGGATGTTCTTCATGTGATGAAGGAACACATAAACTGGTTGAAGCTGGAATGGCCGGGGAACTTTGTGATATGGCTGCTTGGTATCTGGAAAGGTATCGGTTTCCCGATGATCATCTTTATGGCGGCACTGCAGGGCATTCCGCGGGACATTTACCATGTGGCGGCGATCGAAGGCTCCGGCCCGGTGAATACTTTTATTAAAATAACGATTCCGTTGTTAAAACCTTCGACCTATTTTCTGATTGTACAGTCTCTGATTGGCTCCTTTAATGTATTTCTGCAGGTTTTGGTCCTCACAAACGGTGATCCGTCGGGAAAGACAAGCGTACTACAGTTCCTGCTGTATGACCAGACCTTCAAGAACATGCTGTTCGGACAAGGCGCCGCAGTTGGAGTGATCACAGCCGTCAGCGTATTTTTATTGACGATTGTTCTGGGAAAACTGCTGAAAAGTGAGGATTACTATTAGGAGGTGATTAGGTGAAAAAGAGCAGAATTGGACAAATACTATTATGGATATTTTTAACAGGCGGAGCAGTTGCTTTTATTTTCCCGTTTCTGTTTATGATCAGCAATTCCTTTGAAGACTTTACTTATACCCTCCCCGATCCGCCAAGACTGCTGCCGAGGCAATTCGTTCTTTCCAATTATATATCGATCCTTCAGAACCAGCACATTGAGATCTATTTTTTTAACAGTGCCATCATAACACTGACAACAACGGTTATCGGAATTGCAATATCTACCCTCTCCGCCTATGGCTTTGCTAAAATAAGGTTTTACGGCAGGGAGACGATTTTTAAAATATACCTGTTCACTCTGATGATTCCCGGCGTTTTAAATATCATACCACAGTTTAGCATCATCAATGCTCTGGGGTTGATTGGTCACCGGGCAGGCCTCATATTGCTGTATGTCGGGACCGGAATCTGCGGGAACACGTTCTTCCTGAGAAGCTTTTTCCAGTCGCTGCCCGATGAAATAGGCGAATCGGTCGTAGTAGACGGCGGATCGCACTTCACCATTTATTCCAGGATCATTCTGCCACTTTCCAAGGCAGGGATCGCAACACTCTCCATACTAACCATACAGGGCACTTGGGACGATTTTTTTACTGCCAAGGTCATTCTGGGAGCAAACAATAATGTGCTGACACTTCCTGTCATGGTGCAAAGACTACATGGGCAATTTGCCACAAGATGGGGCCTTGTATTCGCCGCTGCTTTGCTGATGCTTGTACCCATCATCACGCTGTATATTGTTTTCCAAAAATACTTTGTCACTGGTGGTATAACCGAAGGCGGAATAAAAATGTAGCGGAATACACACCTGATATGCACATATGTGTACAAAGGTAATTTACAAAATGGGGGAAATTATGGACATAGCAAATTTAGAACTCTACATCTCCGATGTTTATCCTGATAAAGCCCAATATTTATTGAACGAAACGGTAAATATCACAGTGGAAATATCCGGTGAACCACAGGAGAATACTATTGCGGTTCTGCAAATGGTTATCCTGGACCTGGATCAGGTAATTCTGCAGCAAAGCAAGGAAATCACCTTGAAACCTGATGACATCGGGATAGACGGTTTTCAACAGGGTGATACCCCATCGGATAGCTGCCGGGAAGTTGTCTTCCATTTTATTCCTCCAGCTGTAAAAGAAAAGGGGTATGGTGCAGACATAGTCCTGGTACTTAATGGAAACATTATTAGCAGGCTTTCTACAGCGTTTGATGTTACCGATTCCTGGAAGAAAGCTCCTCGGTACGGGTTTCTTTGCGATTTTTACAAGCAGGATGAGAAAGATACCGGGGCTGTAAAACAACTATCAAAATACCATCTGAATGTGATCCAATTTTACGATTGGATGTACCGCCATGATGAATTGATCCCAAAAGAGACTTATTTTATTGATCCTCTTAACAGACAGCTCTCTATGGATGCAATAAAGAACAAATTAGAGCTTTGCCATAACTATGGAATAAAGGCAATGGCATATAGTGCCATCTATGCCGCAAGCAGGGATTTTTATGAAAAGAACAAAGCCCTGGCGCTGTATGGCAGCAATGGTCAAGTACAGAATCTTGGCGATCACTGGCTGTTTATCATGAATATATCTGAGGAGTCCCCATGGGTCGACCATATTCTCGGAGAATTTGCCAAGGTCGTCAATCTGCTTGATTTTGACGGGATACACATGGATACTTATGGGTTTCCGAAAGCTGCATTTTCCATGCTGAACGGGCAAACAAGGCTGGAGAGACTGGAACAGCATTACCCAAGGTTCATCAACAGAGCCCGTCGTAAGCTTGGGGCTTTGAAGGACGATGTCGGAATTATCTTCAATGCAGTAGGGAACTGGTCTGTAGAAACAGTTGCGCCTGCAGAGCAGGATGCGGTATATATAGAGGTTTGGGATCCCAACGACAGGTATTTCCACCTGAACCACATCATCAACAGAGCCGGGGAACTGGGCAGAAAGCCGGTAATATTGGCTGCGTACATTTCCGCATATTTAAAGGAGAACAATGTGAACCCCGAATATGCGGAGAATTGTTTCCTTCTTTTATCAAGTGTAATTTTTGCAAGCGGAGGCTACCATATTATACTCGGAGAAAACAACGGCATTCTGGCGCATCCGTATTTCGTCAAGTATGGAGTGATTCGCAAAGAATTTGAAAGAACGGTCAGGAATTATTATGATTTCATAGTAAGGTACCGAAACCTGCTTTACGACCAGGAACTGGCAGATAAATCCATGACTCATACAAACGGGATCAATGAAGAGTATGTGTTCGGAAATTCCGTATTTTCTTCCTACGGTGAACCTGATAAGGTATGGACAATCATTAAGGAAAAACCCGGCATGAAAGTAATCAACCTCATCAATCTGAGAGGGATTTCCAGTGACATCTGGAATGAGGGAAAAGCCAACAGACCCACGCCGGTAGATCAAATTCATGTAAAAGTACTTGTTGATGAAAATATTAAGAAGGTTTTTGTTGCATCTCCCAATCAATATAACGGTTCGCCAAGAAAGCTGGAATTTACTTATTCCGAGCATTCGAGGGGAAAGCTATTGGAATTTACCGTTCCTTTCCTTGAAATATGGGCTCTGATATGGATTGAGACGGAACCGATCTGTTTTTTGTAAGTGAAGCTTCAGTTTACGTTTGTCCAATACCCGTTTTGCCGCCTTTATAAGAGAGCAATGTCTATATTCATTATTTTCTATCAATTCATACCTGAACAACAACCATACCATAATTACAGATTCGAATCTTGCTTTACAACTATTAGTATGTTGAATGCCCCAAAAAAGGCTGATGCCATGCGGGTTAACCGTATGGCATCTTTTACTACCAAAATTGTGGTGGAGACGAAGAGGATCGAACTCTCGACCTTACGGATGCGAACCGTACGCTCTCCCAGCTGAGCTACGCCCCCACATGATTCAGTTGTATGATTCCTTCTCGTAATATTCTGCAATAAGATTATCAATTTCACAACTCAAATTAAAATTTCCTGAGAATTGATCGGCATTCCTCACTTATTTATTTCACTTATTTTTCGGGCTTTTATGTGGAAAACTAATAAAAAGAACCGGCTTGGCGATTTGTACAAGCTCGGAGTTTTAGGAATGAGAGGTTTTATAATGTCCGGATTGAAAAATGTCAGAACAGATTTAACGCTTGAAGCCCATGAATTGTTAAGGGAACAATCTCTGAAAGAGGGCGGAAAACAGGCGGATATACCCGGAGTTACGGTCGAGAATGCGGGCGACGAAGCGATAAAGATCACAAGGGTCCGTGTCACGACGCCCGCCGGAGAGAAAAATATCGGCAAACCGATGGGGAATTATATAACGCTTGAGATACCGGGCCTGCGTGATAATGACCAGGAGCTTTATGAAAATACATGCAGGGCTCTTGCGAAGGAACTATCACCAATACTTGATCTAAAAGAAAAAACTATGACGCTCGTTGTCGGCCTCGGCAACTGGAACGTTACTCCGGATGCGCTGGGCCCGAAGGTCGTTTCGAGTATGATGGTCACCAGACACCTGCTCGAATATGTCCCCGAACAGGTGGATAAGGGAGTGCGGCCCGTATGCGCAGTAGCTCCCGGAGTGCTGGGCATAACAGGCATCGAAACGGGTGAGATCGTAAGAGGAATTATCGACCGAGTCAAGCCCGATTTTGTGATCGCAATCGACGCACTGGCATCGCGGAGGATAGATCGTGTGAATACGACAATTCAGATCGCAGATACCGGCATCTCGCCGGGATCAGGCGTAGGGAACAAGCGGATGGAGCTGTCAAGGGCAACGCTCGGGATACCTGTGATAGCTATCGGAGTGCCGACGGTAGTCGATGCCGCGACAATGGCAAACGATACGATAGACCTGGTGCTCGACAGTATGATAGAACAGGCGCCAAAGGGGACCGAATTCTATAATATGATGAAAAGCATAGACAGGGACGAGAAATACGGCATGATCCGGGAAGTACTCGAACCCTATGTCGGCAACCTGATCGTCACCCCGAAGGAGATCGACGAAGTCGTCAGGAAAGTTTCAAAGGTTATTGCAAACGGGCTCAATATTGCTCTCCATCAGGGGATCACGCTCGATGACGTCAACCGGTATGTGAATTAGCAACATGCTCGGTTCCTGAATTGAATCGATTTCATAATTCCCAAAATAAGTATGGTTATACAAATTTCGGTTGACAAAATGCCCGGCCGCATCATATAATGCTATTAATCTCTTTGCACTGCATTTTAAATGCTGTTTGCCAATAAATGCAAACAGCTGCTACAGTACAAACTGAGCAGGCGATGAACCTTTATGGGTTCGTGGGGCCGGGTCACGATTTTGTGGCAGCGGATGGCTTATAGGCGCATCTGTGGGACAGTGGTATGTCCGCAGGTGTGCTTTTTTATTTCCGAAACGAATACCTGCGGATATGGAAATTCATACTTCCGGATGCAAGCTGCGGAGATATGTGATACAAACGGAGGTACCTATCCCATGACGGAAGAAATCGGTCTTAAAGGCTTATCAACAGCCGAAGCCCAAAAAAGGCAGCTTCAGTACGGTAAAAATGAATTGACGTCCCGGAAGAAACAAAATTTTATCACCAAGGTTTTTCACATCGTGTGCGAGCCCATGTTCCTGCTGCTGATCTCTGCCGCAGTCATTTATTTTCTGCTGGGCGAACCGGGGGACGGCGCTGTCATGCTGATTTTCGTAACCGGCGTTATCAGCATCGACGTGATACAGGAATGGAAAACCGACAAAACGCTCAACGCCCTGAAAGACCTGTCGGCTCCCAGAATTACTGTAATAAGGGATGGCAGTGAAGCAATTATAGCCAGCGTAAATCTGGTGCCCGGCGATATTATGTTGATCAGTGAGGGAGTAAAGATACCGGCCGACGGATTTGTCGTTAAATCAAGCGACCTCGGAGTGGATGAATCCTCGCTTACGGGCGAGGCTGAAAGCGTATGGAAAGTGCCGCTCGGAAAATCCGAAAAAAGCAGTGATTACTGGAGAGAGGACTACTGCTATGCCGGCACGATGGTAACGCAGGGAAGCGGTTATATAAGGGTCGACAGAATAGGACAGTCCACGGAATACGGTAAAATAGGCGCAAATGTAGCGGCAGCCGGGGAGAATCCGACGCCGCTCCAACTTCAGACCGGATCGCTGGTAAAACTGTGTGCAGGTATCGCAGCGGTATTATTTGCACTAGTCGGTGTTTTCACGTATTTCAACATACCAGACCATGCGGTTGATGACCGCATCATTGAAAGCATCCTTTCCGGCATTACTCTTGCAATGGCCATGATACCCGAAGAATTTCCGGTCATACTGGCCGTTTTCCTATCGATGGGAGCCTGGCGTCTTGCCAAAAAGCAGTCTCTGGTCCGCAGGCTCGCCTCGGTGGAAACACTGGGATCAGTATCAGTTCTGTGCGTAGATAAGACTGGCACCATAACAATGAATCAAATGAAGGTCAGAGAAGTATGGGCTGCTGACGGTGACGAGGATCACCTCTGCGAGATAATGGGACTGGGATGTGAAACGGATACCTATGATCCCATGGAAAAGGCCATGCTTGACTGCTGCGAGGAGCATAACATCACAAGGGACCACCTGTTCGGAGGAGAGCTCATACACGAATATGCATTTACCAATGAACTGAAAATGATGGGACATGTCTGGAGGCACGACGGTGAAATAATCGTTGCAGCCAAAGGTTCTTCGGAAAAGATACTTTCGCTGTGCGACCTGATGGATGATGTGCGGCAGCTTGCCGAAAGCAGGGCTGTCGAAATGTCCCGCCAGGGCCTTCGTGTCATAGCTGTCGCTGAGAAGCGCTGTTCCGTTGTGACGGAGGTGCCGCACGATATAATGGACTTGAAACTCAGGCTTTGCGGCCTTGTTGGGCTTGCGGACCCGCCGAGGGAGCACGTCAAAAGGGATATAGCCGAGTGTATAAAGGCCGGTATAAGAGTCGTCATGATCACAGGCGACAATGGTATCACAGCGGGCAGTATCGCAAGGCAGATCGGAATGCAGGACGCGGAGCATGTAATAACCGGCAGTGAGATTGACAGCCTGACTGATGATGAACTGTGTGAAAGAGTTAAGGATGCAAGTATTTTTTCACGTGTGGTACCTGAGCATAAGATGCGTATAGTCAAAGCATTTCAGGCGAACGGTCATGTCGTCGCCATGACGGGGGACGGGGTCAACGACGCGCCGGCGCTGAAACACGCGGATATAGGTATCGCAATGGGGAAGCGCGGCTCCGAAGTCTCAAGGGAGGCCGCAGACCTTATACTGATGGACGACAACTTCTCGACGATCGTGGATACGATCAGGGACGGGCGGCGTATTTACGACAACATCAGAAAGGCCATAGGCTACGTCTTTACGATCCACATACCCATCGCTTTCGCATCGCTGCTCGCGCCGCTCCTGAATATAGCGCCGGCTAACCTGCTGCTGCTTCCGCTCCATGTCGTACTGCTCGAGCTGATCATCGACCCGACATGCTCGGTAGTTCTCGAACGTCAGCCTGCCGAAAGGGATATAATGGAGCGTAAGCCCAGGGATCCCAGGGAGAGAATCCTTACGGCGAATATGTTCATAAAAAGCATACTTCAGGGACTCGTGCTTTTTGCGGCCTCGTTCGGAACTTACTATGCCATGCAGCCCAATGTCCCGGGGAATGCCGGCATTGCGCGCGCAATGGGCCTCGCAGTCATAATGATCGCCAATCTGCTGCTTGTGCAGGTTAACAGTTCCGATACCGATTTTGCAGTTTTTTCTGCAAAGCGCCTCCTCAGGGACAAGGTTATGTGGTCTGTAAACGTCGGAACAGTCGCAGGACTCCTGTTGATATTGTATTCTCCGCTGAATGGTTTCCTGAAGTTCGCCCCACCGACTTTCGGGCAGCTTGCTGCGACAGTGGGCATCGCTGCGGCTTCGGTATTCTGGTATGAGCTTGTGAAGGCGGCAAAAAAATTGAGGAAGGCTATCCGCAGGCCGGACGTACCGCAGGGACTCTGAATTTGCAATGGTGCAGCTTTTCAATGACAATCGCGGAAAAATAACGTATAATTTTATAAATACGTTATTTTTTTGGCGCCTGTGTGCCGAGAATGTTATAATGGAGGCTCCGGAATGAAACAGACTGGAAGATATCTTGTTATACTGGCGCTTGTCGTAGCGCTTTGGAATACGATCGTTATCAAGCCGCTTAAAATATTTGCCGTATTCCTTCATGAACTGGGGCATTCGCTGATGGCCGTGATTTTCGGCAATGGAATACAGGGCTTCAGAATAAGCCTGGATGAGAGCGGCTATGCGCTGACGCTTCCCAAAAGCCAGTTGTCCGCTTTTTTGATCGCAAATGGAGGTTATCTGGGAAGTGTGCTGTTCGCCCTGTTGATACTCTGGCTTAAAAGGACAGCGCTCAGGAAATATATACTCGGAGCTTCGGCCATGCTTCTGCTGGGCGTCTCCATAGCCTACGGCAAATCTGTGTTTACGATCATTTATGCGGCAATATTTGCAGGTATGATACTGCTGCTCTACATGCTCCACAACGAAAAACTGAACGACTGGGTGATCGATATCATCGGCGTGGCAAGCGCCGCATACGCCATCTATGATACTTTTGTCGACACCATCCTGCTGCAGATAAACCTGCGCCTCAACCTGATACCGGGATGGGGCGCCTCCCAGCCATTGACTGACGCCGTACAGCTGCAGAAAATGACGCATGTTCCGGCTGTCGTTTGGGGTATCATATGGCTTGTAATAGCCTGTGCGACATTTTATTCCACGATCATTCATGGCAAAAAGTCGACGGCGGCCAGAAGCAAAAAGAAGGCTGCCTATTGAGGCCGCAGGGGGAAGGGCATTGGAACGCAGGCGGAACGCAGGGACAGTTCTTTAGAAACGCAGAGACGGTTCTTTTGTTTCACTGACGCCTATAGCAGGTTATTACCTGTAACAAGAGTTATTTAAACTGTTAACGTACTATTTGCGGGAGGTTAATAGCACCATGCCGGATAAGATAAAACTGATGCGCGAGAAGATAGACCTGCTCAACAAGGCAAGACGAGCCTATGAACAGGAAAACAGGGAGATAATGTCCAACTACGCATACGATAAATTGTATGACGAGCTGCTGGAACTTGAAAAGGAGACTGGGACAGTGCTGTCAAACAGCCCGTCGATCGAGGTCGGCTATGAACTGCTGACAGGCCTGCCGAAAGAACGGCATGAAAAACCCATGCTTTCACTGGACAAGACTAAGGAAGTCGCAGACATCAGGGAATGGCTCGGAGACCAGAAAGGTCTGCTTTCCTGGAAGCTGGATGGGCTGACGATCGTTTTGACCTATGCCGGAGGCAGTCTCGTAAAGGCTGTCACGAGGGGAAATGGCGAAGTAGGCGAGGTCGTTACAAATAATGTGAAGGTTTTTCGCAACATACCGCTGAATATCCCTTATAAGGGCGACCTGATCCTTAGAGGGGAGGCTGTCATCGGCTATTCCGACTTTGAAAAAATAAACGACCAGATTGACGATGAGAGCATAAAGTATAAAAATCCACGAAACCTTTGCAGCGGCTCTGTAAGGCAGCTGAACAACAAGGTCACAGCCGGGAGGAATGTATATTTCATTGCCTTCTCGCTGGTGAAGGCGGGGGACGTGGATTTCGCAAATTCGAGGCAGGTACAGATGAGTTGGCTCAGATCACAGGGATTTGACGTCGTGGAGTACCGCGAAGTCGATGCGTCAACTATTGAAGACATGGTTGCATGGTTCGCCCAAAATATCGAAAAAAAAGACATTCCGTCCGATGGGTTGGTTCTTACATACGATGATATCCGGTATGGCCAGTCCCTTGGGACGACAGCCAAGTTCCCGAGGGACTCGATAGCGTTCAAGTGGCGCGACGAGATAAAGGAAACAAAGGTGCTCGAGGTAGAATGGAGCGCGTCAAGAACGGGGCTGATCAATCCTATTGCGATCTTTGAACCGGTGGAACTCGAGGGCACGACCGTGAGCCGCGCGAGCCTGCATAACATAAGCATCATGGAAGAGCTTCAAATAGGTATCGGGGATACCGTTTGCGTATACAAGGCCAACATGATCATACCGCAGGTTTCAGACAATCTGACGCGGAGCGGTCCTTTGAAAATACCGGACAAATGCCCCGTTTGCCAAGGAGAGGCTCAGATACGCCAGAACAATGACGTCAGGTACTTATACTGCACAAACGCGGGATGCCCCGCAAAGCAGATAAAGATGTTCAGCCTGTTCGTAAGCCGCGACGCAATGAACATAGAAGGCCTTTCGGAGGCAACGCTGGAAAAGTTCGTGGACGAAGGCTTTATCAAAGAGCCCGCCGATATATTCGACCTGGAGAAACACAGGGAAAAGATTATAAGCATGGAGGGCTTCGGCGAAAAATCCTACGGCAAGCTTGTCACAGCGATTGACAAAGCTCGGGATACTTCCGCAGTACGGCTGCTTTACGGGCTTGGCATACCTAATGTGGGCTTATCGAACGCCAAGCTGATATGCCGCAAGTTCGGCTACAACTGGAACAGTATCGAAAATGCAACCTTTGAGCAACTGATTGATATTAACGGCATAGGCGACGTAATGGCGGAGGCGTTTGTCGGTTTCTTTGCCAGCGGGAAGAACAGGAAAATCGTTCACGATATACTGCCCAAAATAGAGCTCGAAGCGGTAGAGATCAATGAAAGCGAGCAGATATTCGACGGCATGACATTTGTGATAACAGGCTCGCTCGAACATTTTGCCAACCGCGACGAACTCGTGGCAGTCATAGAAGACAAGGGCGGAAAGGTATCGGGTTCCGTTTCGTCAAAGACGAATTACCTTATCAATAATGACAACATGTCCGGTTCGTCCAAAAACAAAAAAGCAAAGGAACTGGGCATCGATATCATAACCGAAGGCCAGTTCCTCGATTGGCTCAATAACGGTACAAGACCGTAATATGCTCTTGCCGGTTAAGTGGGTCGGTGTTATTTCACCGGCCCATTTTTATTTCTCTATCTGTAAGCAATAATCGAAATATGTCTAAATTATTTGGTTGATTAATCCATATTTTTATGATAAATAACATTTGAATACAGACCAAGGTACAAAAGTGGGCTTTGGATTGTAGCATCTATTATAAAAAATTGGATGGTGTCACATGAGATTAAAAAGTATAATTTCAATACTACTAATGTCTCTGACTATTTTAAGTATGCTTACCGGCTGTACAAATGAAGCCGTAAAAGGGGAAGACTCTTTTGAGACCGCCAAGCTGCCTTCAGCTACGCTTACTTTTTATATGCTCGAAAAGGAGAAAAAGGATACCAAAGAGGTCCTCGATAAGGTTGCGGAAGCCTCCAACCTGAATATAAAACTGGATTTCAAATGGTTCAGTTACGAAGATTATTTCAGAAGCGTTGAAACAGCAATAGCCTCAAATGAAAAAATGGACGCTTTCGAATGCGGGAAACCTGTTCCCGGGAAAATCGATTTTATAGAAATGTTCAGGGAAGGAAAAGTAAAGGATCTGACAGAGCTTTTGCCTCAATATGCGCCCAATATTTACAGCCAGTTATCTGAAGGAGATTTGAATTCTGTGAGGGTTGACGGTAAAATTGCCTTTAT
>JAEYOM010000083.1 GCA_023411715.1 Bacillota bacterium
GGGACAATGCCTCTCATTCTTGAGGGCATTTTCTTTATGATTGTTTTTTATTTATACAATCCATTCATTCAAATGTTTGCAAAGAGAATGGGTGCCAACGATACTCACATAGCATTATTGAATTCTGTACCATCCTTAGTCGCCATTTTTGTGCTTATTCCTTGCGGTATTCTAATTGAGCGTATTAACCGGAAGAAGCAGACGGTTATGTTTCTTATTTTCATTAACAGCCTTTTTTATGCTGCTATCGCATTTGTTCCGTTTATCGGGCATCAAGCAAAGGTAATTGCTTATGTAATCCTAATCGGATTGATGAACTGTCCGGGCTCTCTGTATCTTGTGACGTGGAAATCGTACTTTTCTGATAATTTTACAGGCGCCTACGGAAATAATATATATGCTGTAAGAAGCAAGTACAGCACTTTTTTCGGACTGATTACGGTTCTGGTTACGGGCTTTCTGCTGACAAGCATTCCAAAATCCGACGGAGAGAGGCTTGTCATGTATCAGATTTTTTACGGCCTGTGTTTCATATTGACGCTGGTACAGCTGCTTCTATTCTCACGGGTAAGTGGGCAGCAGGAGCAGCAGGCAGCTGAGACGGCTTTGAAAGTTGATGCTGCTGCAGCGTCTGGCGAAATATTGAAAAAAATAAAAATTGTTGATATGTTATCGGATAAGTTCTTTCTCACTTTCTGCCTGTGCGGATTTGTCTCACATTTTGCCTGGCAGATGGGCTGGCCTCTGTTTTTTTACTATAATGTCGATTATGCGCATCTGAATGAATTCCAATTGAGCCTTACCAGTGTAGCCTCAGGCTTTGCTGAGTTTCTTTCCTATTCCTTCTGGAATAGACTGATAGAGAAGAAAGGAAGTAATCATTCGTTAGTTATTGCAGCGGCAGCGCTTGCAATAAATCCATTTTGCTTTCTGGTTCTTTGGAACTTTCCTGTTATACTCTTAATGAACATGGTTCTGGGCATATCTACAGCCGGCTTCAATTTATCCCTATTCACCACACTGCTTGAGACATTGCCTGCAGCAAATAAAACAGCATACATTTCAGCTTTCAATACAATTACAAATATTACCGGTTTCATTGCTCCGCTTATAGGTGTATGGATTTATAGTAATACAAATATTTATCTGGCATTTGGTATTACAGGTGTGTTCAGAGTGGCTGGGGCGGTATTATATATGGTCAGGCTGCGAAAAGTGGTTCACATTCGGCTGGACAGTTCGAGTATCAGGGGATAAACTGCTGATGGCAAGACGTTTGACGGATACGACGAAGAAAATTCCATACCGCAGCTGCCGGCGAACGTCGACGGAGAATTCAGGGTTACCTTAAAGCAACGAAAAGACGATTCGTATGAAATCGTCGGACAATAACGGGCTGTAACCGGGGGGGGGTGTTGTCCCGGGTTTAAAAAGCGTTGACCTGGCCTTGACATGGTTTTTCATATAATATATTATCATAGATAAATGTATAGGAAGCTATGATCGGAAGTAGTAAACAGGTGACTGACCCATCAGAGAGAAAGGTTCCGGGGCTGAGAGACTTTTCGGGGACAAGGCTGTTGAAGTCGTCCGGGAGCTCTGCAACAAATAGGGCGTACGGTGCAATGCTGCCGGCATGCCATATAATTGCAGCGGCAGGAGACCGTTATATTCCTTAAGCAGCCCTTTTAACCAAAGGGAATTTTGGTGGTACCGCGGAGAAAACAGACCCTTCGTCCAATAAATCTTGGATGAGGGTTTTTTATATTGCGCTGATGATTTTGAAAATCATACGAAGGAAGGAATGGAACTATGCTGGCTTTAAAAATACTTGCGGGATTGATACTGATCGTTGGCTTTTTTATTGCATTGGCGGCCAGAGGCCTGGTAACCAGGTTCAACCTGGACAAAAAGGTCACTGTTGACAATGAGAGCGAATTCGGAGAGAAAGAAGCGGAGGAGTACAGGTACGCCAAGGCAGTTGCCTTAGTCAAAATGAGCGGTATGATAATAGCGCTCCCGGGGCTGATATTGACGCTGTTCGCGTTCAAATAGGCAGTGAAACGCAGAAACGCAGAAACGGTTCTTTTGTTTCATTGCAGCCGGGTAAGGCTGTAGAAATTGAATCAGGCAGATAAATTAAGAGGAGGATACAACATGGAAGAGACTGATAATCTTGCGAAAACTTATGATCCGGCGCAGGTGGAAGACCGGTTATACGCGGAATGGGTGGAAAAGGGATATTTCCATGCCGTGCCCGATAAAAATAAAACGCCGTATACGATAGTCATACCGCCGCCGAACATCACAGGACAGCTTCATATGGGACATGCACTGGACAATACGCTGCAGGATACGCTGATACGCTGGAAAAGGATGCAGGGTTACTCTACGCTTTGGCTCCCGGGCACCGACCATGCCAGTATAGCAACCGAAGCGAAGATAGTCGAGGCAATGGCAAAGGAAGGCCTGACAAAAGATCAGATCGGCAGGGAGAAATTCCTCGAAAGAGCATGGGAATGGAAGAAGGTATACGGCGGAAGGATAGTCGAGCAGCTGAAAAAGCTCGGCAGCTCCTGTGACTGGGAGCGAGAGAGATTTACGATGGACGAGGGACTCTCAAAAGCTGTACTCGAGGTATTCGTCAAGCTTTATGAAAAAGGCCTGATTTATCGCGGTGACAGGATCATAAACTGGTGTCCCAAATGCTGCACCTCCATTTCCGACGCGGAAGTCGAATATGAGGAGCAGGAGGGCAATTTCTGGCACCTCAAATATCCAGTCAAGGACAGCGATGAATTTATCATAGTTGCTACGACAAGGCCCGAGACTATGCTCGGTGATACGGCTGTGGCAGTCAATCCCGAAGACGGGCGTTATGCCGGAATGATCGGAAAGACTGTCGTATTGCCGCTTATGAACCGTGAGATCCCGATCATTGCAGATTCATATGTCGACAAGGAGTTTGGCACCGGTGCTGTCAAAATCACGCCGGCGCACGACCCCAATGACTTTGAAGTCGGGCTGCGTCACAACCTGCCGCAGATCAGGGTCATGGACGATCATGCGAAGATGAATGAAGCCGCAGGCAAATACGAAGGCCTTGACAGGTATGAAGCAAGGAAGCGGATCGTCGAAGACCTTAAGGCTTTAGGTCTGCTTGTCAAAATAGAAGGCCACAAGCATAACGTGGGCACCTGTTACAGATGCAGCACGGTCATCGAGCCAATCATGTCCAGACAGTGGTTCGTCAAAATGAAACCGCTTGCGGAGCCTGCTATAGAGGCGGTCAGGAACGGAACGATCAAGTTCGTGCCTGAACGGTTCTCAAAGATATATTTCAACTGGATGGAAAACATACAGGATTGGTGCATATCGAGGCAGCTCTGGTGGGGACACAGGATACCGGCCTACTACTGTCAGGAATGCGGCAACATGATGGTCGGACGCGAAATGCCGGACGTTTGCCCTAAGTGCGGCAGCCAAAGGGTCGTACAGGATCCTGACACACTGGACACCTGGTTCAGTTCGGCTCTCTGGCCGTTCTCAACGCTCGGCTGGCCGGATAAGACCGAGGATCTCAAGTATTTCTATCCCACCAATGTGCTTGTAACAGGTTACGACATCATATTCTTCTGGGTCGCGAGGATGATATTCTCGGGTCTTGAGCATATGGGCAAAGAACCGTTCAAATATGTATTCATCCACGGCATCGTAAGGGACGCACAGGGCAGGAAGATGAGCAAGTCGCTCGGCAACGGCATCGATCCGCTCGAGATCATTTCTCAGTACGGCACCGATGCGCTGAGATTCGCTCTGACGATAGGCAATTCGCCGGGGAACGACCAGCGCTTCTCCACGGAAAAAGTGGAGTCTAGCAGGAACTTTGCCAATAAGATATGGAACGCTACAAGATTCGTGCTGATGAATTTCGACGAGGATATAGATTTCAGCGGGGTCGACAGCTCCAAATTCACCGTGCCGGACAAATGGATACTGAGCCGGGTGAACACGCTTACAGCCGAGGTCACCGAGAACCTTGACAATTTCGAACTCGGCGTGGCGCTCCAGAAGATTTACGAATTCATATGGGATGAGTTCTGCGATTGGTATATCGAACTCGTCAAACCCAGGCTTTTCGACCGTGAGGACAATACAAGGCTGGAAGCGCAGTATGTACTCAATTACGCTCTCGGTACGGCAATGAAGCTGCTGCATCCGTATATGCCGTTCATAACCGAGGAGATATACAGGCATCTCATAAACGACGACGAGAGCATCATGATCTCGGCCTGGCCGAAATATGACGGCAAACTACACTTCCCTGAAGCGGAAAAGGATATGCTGCTCGTAATGGATGCGATAAAGGCGGTCAGGAATATCAAGGTTGAAATGAACGTGCCGCCGTCCCGGAAGAACAAGCTCATATTTGTAGCCGGAACATCCGAAGCAAACGTGCTCGCGGGCGGAAGGAAATACTTCGAGCGTCTTGCCGGAGCGTCAGAGATCGTTGTGCAGGCAGACAAGTCGGGCATACCGGCCGATGCCGTAGCAGCAGTAATACCGGGCGCCGAGGTCTATATACCTCTCGAGGATCTAGTGGATATCGCAAAGGAAATAGAGAGACTGGAGAAGGAAAAGGCCAATCTCGAGAAGGAGCTTGAAAGAGTCGACAGCAAGCTCGGCAACGAAGGCTTTGTGGCAAAGGCGCCGGCGAAGGTCATCGAAGAGGAACGCGCCAAGAAGGCCAAGTACACGGAAATGTACGACAAGCTGATGGAAAGACTGAAAGGTCTGAAAAGATAAAGGACAAAGTTACGGCGGGTGATCGAAAGATCGTCCGCCGGTTTTATTTAATGGAACATAGCGCAGTCTTGTTCAAAAATCGGAGGTGCTCGATGCACCTCCGATTTTGTTTATCGGTTATTCATGTAGTTTAAGCAGTTGCACGCATTAGTTCCGTTATAGACTGGCTGTAGAAAAAAGCACTAAGGTTGGTGCCTTTTGTCGGCCGAAGTTTGTTTGTAACAGGGCGCTTATGGTATAATAAGATAATGACGGCAGCGGTGCCGGACAAATGTCAAAATAACAAGTACAGGTGATATATGGATCACGGATTCGTAAAGGTAGCCGCGGCTGTGCCGGAACTCAGGGTAGCTGACTGCGGATATAATTCTGAAAATATTATAAAAATGATAGGTGAGGCTGAAAAGGCCGGCGCTCAGATAGTCGTTTTCCCTGAACTGGCAATAACGGCGTACACCTGCAGCGACCTGTTCCAGCAGCAACTGCTGATCAGCAGGGCGGAGGTGGCGCTGATAAAAATAGCCGAAGAGACAAAGGCTTTGGATATACTTACTGTCGTCGGTGTGCCGCTGATGTCGGAGAACCAGCTTTTCAACTGCGCTGCGGTGTTGCAGAAAGGAAAGGTACTGGGTGTCGTACCAAAGACATATATTCCCGGATACAAGGAATTTTACGAGGAGCGCTGGTTTGCGTCAGGAGCGAAGGCTTTAAAGCTGTACATCAATATTTTCGGTTCGGATATTCCTTTCGGCGCCGACCTGCTGTTCGAATCTGAAGGTTCCGACTCCGTATGCTTCGGCATTGAGATTTGTGAAGACCTATGGGTTCCGATACCGCCAAGCTCTTATCAGGCTATTGCCGGAGCGACGATTTTATTCAACCTGTCCGCAAGCAATGAAATAATCGGAAAGTCCGAGTACAGGCGCGAGCTTGTGAGGCAGCAGTCGGGAAAATGTATTGCCGGTTATATATACGTTTCATCAGGAGTGGACGAATCCACGACCGACGTCGTTTACGGCGGACATGCCCTTATTGCCGAAAACGGCGGAGTATTGAGCGAGTCGGAACGTTTTCTGCGCAAAGCCCATATGACCGTCGGCGAGATCGACGTAAAGAGGCTTATGAATGACAGGATCAAGAATACTAGTTTTATGGAAGGACTGCCTGCGAAAAATTTCAGAAAGATAAGCTTTTTGCTCAGGAATCTCGATTTTGGGAAAACTGAGTTTACAAGGCCGGTTGACCCGCATCCGTTCGTACCTTCCGACAAATCGGCAAGGGATGTCCGCTGCAGGGAGATCTTTGCGATTCAGACGTCAGGCCTTGCAAAGAGGCTTGTGCATACCGGTTCAAAAAAAGTAGTACTCGGAATATCGGGCGGCCTTGATTCTACGCTTGCGCTTATCGTTGCGGTAAAAACCTTTGACATGTTAGGCATTCCGGCTGAAAATATTACGGCGGTCACAATGCCCGGCTTTGGCACGACCGACATCACATATGAAAATGCCGTTCAGCTGATACGCTCATTTGGGGCCACCTTCTGGGAGATCGATATCAAGCAGGCCTGCCGGCAGCATTTTTCAGACATCGGCCACGATCCTTCGATACACGATGTGACCTATGAAAATGTGCAGGCCAGGGAGCGCACGCAGATACTGATGGATATCGCCAACAAGCAGGGCGGCCTCGTCATCGGTACGGGCGACCTCTCCGAACTGGCGCTGGGCTGGTGCACTTACAACGGCGATCACATGTCCATGTATTCCGTGAACTGCAGTATTCCCAAGACCCTTGTGAAATATCTTGTGCAGTGGGCTGCCGATAATGTGACCGAGAAATCGTCTGCGGAAGTACTGCTTCGAATACTTGACACGCCGATAACACCCGAGTTGCTGCCGCCCGATGAAAACGGCGGAATATTGCAAAAGACGGAGGATATAGTCGGACCTTACGAATTGCACGATTTCTTCCTTTACCATATGCTCAGATACGGCGCGCCTCCAAAAAAGATAGCTTTCCTTGCCTGTAAGGCTTTCAAAGGCATATACGACGCGGATACGATAAATTCGTGGCTCAGGACTTTTTACAGAAGGTTCTTTGCCCAGCAGTTCAAACGCTCGTGCCTGCCGGACGGTCCGAAGGTCGGTACCATCAGCCTGTCCCCGCGCGGCGACTGGCGCATGCCGAGCGACGCAGCAGCGGAGCTCTGGCTGAAGGAACTTGGTCAATAAATGTAATGTATTTCGGGGGCTGGAGTATCACGGTGAAATCATGAATCCATAAATTAGCAAAATAGAAAATATGGAAACGACATAAAGTGACCTGAAACCATTGTAAAATTTGCGTTTTGGGTCATTTTTTATTGCAATTTAGAGGAAAATGTTAT
>JAEYOM010000111.1 GCA_023411715.1 Bacillota bacterium
TCTCAAAAACATTAAACGTCATAGTTTCCCATTTCATTTTGTGGACTATGTTTATGTCACAAGGATTCGCCGCTTCACTTAATGCTAAAAATCCTTCACCATCTACAGATAATTCACAGTGTGCATAAGCAGTCTTATCATCATTTCTCACTTCAAATGTAATTTCTGCACCAAAAGCTTTGCAATACATTTCTGCCGCTTCAAAACTATTTTTCACATAAACTTGAGTATAATTTTTCATATTTTACCTCATAAGCCCAATATAAATAATCTATAGTTCGCTTTATATAACAAGTACGCAATATCCTCATATCGTTGGTTCACAAGACACCCCTTCCTAGAGATAGCCCTTGCTTTTATACTCTTGATGAACCTCATCAATTCTTTTCTTTAGATCATCTTCCAGATTAAAATATTGCATTAATTGGCACAATGCAATCATTACTTGATACGTCTCATATACCAACTCTCGTTTACCACCTGAGTCTAATCTATCAATACTAATCCCTTTGCGTGCATAGTGGTTTAATTCCCACGCTACTTCACCGCTTTCCTCCAAAAGTCTGCTAACAATATTAAATGGGCTATCCCCTTCGGGAAATCGATTTGACTGAGCCTTCGCTACCATAAAAACTTTTTCAATTAACTCCATACCCATACCTCGCGATGTGATCTTATTGAGCCATACAATAACAATATTATCAATAATTTTCCATGCGGTCAAATATAGAAACCGTGTCATAAGCTATACTTGGAAATGAAACGAGATGCTGTTTGTGACGGTGCTGATACAAGCTTTGCGGCTGCCCCAGGCGCTCCAGAAATACGCAAAAAGGGCGCAGCCGCATGTTTCACAGCTACGCCCATTAAATCTATTTACTGATTATTTTTTGCGCAAATACTCGTCTATCGCCTTGGCGGCTTTCTTTCCGGCTCCCATTGCCAATATGACCGTCGCAGCGCCCGTTACGGCATCTCCGCCCGCGTAAACGCCCTCCTTGCTGGTAGCGCCGGTTTCTTCCTCTACGATGATGCCTCCCCATTTCTGTGTCTCAAGGCCCGGTGTGGTCGATTTGATCAGCGGGTTTGGCGACTGGCCTATCGCTACGATAACTGTCTCCACATCCAGAATGTATTCGGAACCCTGTTTTGCCACAGGCCTCCTCCTGCCGGATGCATCAGGCTCGCCAAGCTCCATTTCAACGCATTCCATGCCCCTCACCCAGCCGTCGTCCGTTCCGAGGACCTTGGTCGGGTTGTTCAGCAGCTTGAAGATTATGCCTTCTTCCTTCGCATGATGCACTTCTTCCTGCCTTGCAGGCATTTCGGCCTCCGAGCGCCTGTAAACGATGTACACGTTTTCCGCTCCAAGCCTCTTTGCGCACCGTGCCGCATCCATGGCAACATTTCCGCCGCCGACTACGGCAACATTCTTCGTAACCCTGACCGGAGTATCCGCATCCGGGAAACGGTAAGCCTTCATCAAATTAACCCTTGTAAGGAATTCATTCGCAGAATATACTCCGTTCAGGTTCTCTCCGGGAATACCCATGAAACTGGGCAGACCTGCTCCGCTTCCTACGAATATGGCCTCGTAGCCTTCCTCTTTCAGTTCATCGAGCGACAATACCTTGCCGATGACCATGTTGGTCATTATATTTACGCCAAGCTGACGTACTGTTTCTATCTCCCTCTGGACAAGCGCCTTGGGAAGCCTGAATTCAGGTATCCCATACATCAGGACTCCGCCCGGCACGTGGAAGGCTTCAAATATTGTAACTTCGTAACCTAACTTGGCCAGGTCGCCTGCGCAGGTAAGTCCTGCAGGTCCGGAGCCTACTACGGCCACCTTTTTACCGTTACGCACTGTGCATTCCGTATGACTCTCTTTGTTTGCCATGAACCAATCGGCGGCAAACCTTTCAAGCCTTCCTATACCTACAGGCTCCCCTTTTTTGCCTCTGACGCACAGCTGCTCGCACTGCGATTCCTGCGGGCATACACGTCCGCAGATAGCAGGCAGGCTGTTGGTTTCCTTTATTTTTTCGTAGGCGCCCTCAAAATCACCTTCGCCGATGAGTTTGATGAACTCGGGTATCTGTACGTTAACGGGACATCCACTTACGCACGGCCTATTCTTGCACTGGAGACACCTCTGTGATTCCTTGGAGGCCATCTCCTCATCATATCCCAGAGCAACTTCCTTGAAATTACCGCTTCTCACCGAAGGCTCCTGCTCGGGCATCCTTACTTTCTGTAATGACATATCAGGCATTTGCCGCGCCCTCCAATCTACAGACATGGCCCTCGAGCGACTGCTTTTCCTGGCTCTTGTACATGGCCTGCCTTCTCATAGCTTCATCGAAATCCACTTCATGGCCGTCAAAGTCGGGCCCGTCGACACAGGCGAACTTGGTCTTTCCGCCGACGGTAACACGGCAGCCTCCGCACATTCCTGTGCCATCGACCATTACTGGATTCATGCTGACTATTGTCTTAATGCCAAAAGGCTTGGTCAGTATCGAAACCATCTTCATCATTATCAGCGGACCGATAGCGATTACCATATCGTATTTATTGCCCTCTTCTATCAGCTTTTTGAGCATATCCGTAACAAAGCCCTTGTTCCCGTTGGAACCATCGTCGGTCATGACAAACAGCCTGGAGCAGGAAGCTTTAAGTTCTTTTTCCAGCAATATCAGGCTTTCATTCCTGAAACCGGTAATAACGTCGACCTCGGCTCCCATATTGTGAAGCTTCTTGGCCTGCGGGAACGCGATCGCGGTACCGAGACCTCCGCCTATGACAGCGGCTTTCTTTACTCCATCAAGATGGCTGGCTACGCCAAGCGGGCCTGCAAAATCCAGGATAGTGTCCCCCTTTTCCAGAGTCCCAAGTAATTGGGTAGTCTTGCCGACCTCCTGGAAAATAATTGTCACGGTTCCCGTCTGCCTGTCATAATCAGCTATGGTAAGCGGTATCCTTTCGCCGTCTTCATTTACCCTGATCATGACAAACTGACCGGGTTCGGCTTTTCTTGCTATATAAGGTGCTTCGACCTCAAGCAGCTTGACTGTCGGATTCAGTACTTCCTTTCTGATGACTTTAAACATATTTAACCCCCATATTTAATACACAATTTAATTGCTATTGTAAACCACCGGGGGGAAAACTGCAATACCGGCAGTACGAGCCCATATATTGGTCACACCAGCCAGCTGGGGCTGTACCGGAATACCGATACCGACGCCCATGACTACGGTCGATACGAGGTTCCACCAGATCGGCGTCCCGAAACGAGGCATCGAAGTCCAGCCGGCAAACCCGCCCTTTACGAACGCAGCTGCCTGTTCTTTTGCGGCAGGATCATTATAGAGGTCGGCAAGCTGCCGGTGTGCGCTTGCTATACCCCCAAGCTTGCTGTATTTGAATACGACAAGGAACGTCATGCCCGCAAACATAAGGAGGCCCTGGAAAGCGTCTGTATACATGACCCCCTTGATACCGCCCATGAAGACATAGACGGCAACTACCGCAACAAACGCCAGCAGCGATACCTGATAGGATATGCCGAAGTATGACTGAATGAAGTCCGCTCCGCCTTTAATAACTAATGCGGCATAGATCGGCATGAAAATGATTGAATGAAGTCCGCTCCGCCTTTAATAGCTGATGCGGCATAGATCGGCATGAAAATGATCGAATGAGTCCGCTCCGCCTTTAATAACTGATATGCCGTTATGGCAGGATAGATAAAAATAATACAGGCGACGTACATAATTAACCTCCTTAAAATCAAGTGATATAAATCCCTGTTTCACTCTAGTCTTAAGGAGCAAGCCTGAACAGCATGGCTTGACGAATCTACGCAGATACAGCGCCCGTGTATCTGAAAACCCGTATAGCCGGTAATGATACTCGGCAAAATAGAATTGTTGAAATAATCTTAACAATAAGCTCAGTACTCGTTTTAATACGTATTATGTATAATCGCTCCCCTAAGTTGCATATTGAACATAATGGTTTTTTAATTGTACTTGACAGTAATTTAATGGATGTTATAATTTGTTTAATAGTCTTTACCTTATAGGATTGATTCTGGAGGTTCCCATGAAAATTGTAGACATGTTTAAAACAAAGAAACCTGTCATAGCTTTTGAAATATTTCCGCCAAAACCGGATGTGCCTGTCGAGACCATATATGACCATCTGGAACAGTTCACGGCACTCGGCCCCGACTATATCAGCGTTACCTATGGCGCAGGGGGCAGCCAGAAGGGCCGTACGCTGGAAATAGCTTCGAGGATCAAGAACCTATATCATACGGAAAGCATGGCGCATTTTACATGTGTCGGACACTCCGTCGAAGAAGTCGATAAAATGCTGAACTCAATGCACGAATCAGGACTCGAGAACGTGCTGGCCCTGAGAGGCGATCCGCCGGTCGGGCAGCCGGATTTCGATTTCAGCAAAAATGCCTACTGCAACGCTTCGGAGCTCGTAGCGCACATCAGGAGAGTTAATAATTTCTGTATAGCCGCAGCCGCATATGCAGAAGGCCATGTCGACTGCAGAAGGCTCAGCGAGGATCTGGCACACCTAAAAGAAAAAGTGGACGCAGGCGTCGATTTCCTGATAACCCAACTCTTCTTCGACAACCGGATCTTCTATGATTTTATCGAAAAAGCACGCGCGTCAGGTATCGATTGTCCTGTTACCGCAGGCATCATGCCGATATTTAAGGCAGACCAGATCAAGTCGATCACGGCAAAAAGCGGCTGTTCCTTACCCGCTAAGCTGGTGCTTATGATGGACAAATACCAGAACGATCCTGAAGATATGCGCAAGGCCGGGATTGAATACGCATCGAAACAAATAAGGAATCTCATCGAAGAAGGCGTCGACGGCGTTCATCTTTACACAATGAACCGGCCCAGATCGACAGCCGAGATAATGGAAAATATAAGAGATTGAAGAGGTGGGACAGAGGGGCAGGGACCTTGTCCCTGCCCCTCTGTCCCCCGAAACGTCCCTGCGTTTCGCCCATCCCACTATACTCTCTGGCGCAGCCTGCTGTGCTCATTGAGCGCATTATCGAGGGCTGTCGCTTCATTAATGACGTTTTCGATTTCCTCAGTCTCAGGGTCAGAAAGCTCACTGGATAGTATCCTGTGCTTGAAGCCTACGATCGTGCTCTCGATCTGGTCGAGCCTGACGTTGATCATCTCAAGCTCCTCACGGTCTTCCTGCAGCGTCTTCAGTAGTTTTTCGTCCATCTCGACCGTTTTGGTAAGTTCCAGCACAGCCTGATAATTTTTCAGAGTACCGAGCTTCCTGTTGTTGAAATTTATCCTTGCATGAAGTTCATTAAGGTTCTGCTGTGAGAGCTCTCGCATGCTGTCGGCATAATTGCTGGCTAGGCTCAGGTAAGCAATGACCAGCTTCAGCGCCTGCTCGATTATTTTCTGCTTGATGGGGTCGTCCTCGTAATGCTTGAAATAATTCATCAGCTCATCTTTTTCCTTTAGCACCCTGATCGCTTTTATCCTCAGGTTCTTGCCAAGGCGTCCGGCGACCTTTCTGTAATGGCTGTTGCATTCCCAGCTCAATTTACTGATATCGTCGAGCTTCTCGGACAATTGAACTTCGCTTCTGAATTTGCTGCTTTTGGCCGTACTAAATATACCTGCGATGTAAGCGACAACGCCTGCAGCGCCGAATAGACCGGCAATCCAGCCGGGCCCGTATGCGGAAGCAGCAGCTAATGCGAGTATCAATCCCACTGCCAGCAGTAATATATTTTTAAATTTGAATGCCGCTCTCAGGTACATCTCGTTATCACCTTGTCTTATTATATATTTACAGTATGCAGATATCAATATTCTTTATAACGCTTCTGTCGTCCCGTTATATTTCTACGTAACGGCGCCCGTATTTGTCTGCGCATCGTCTTCACTCTGCCCGATCAGCTGCCCGAACGTCATATTTTCTCCGTCCCGGACCAGTGCGTCCATGATTTCGCTTTCGGTAAAAGCCTTAAGCAGGCGCATGCGGTCATCAAGCACATATATGATGTGAAACCTGTCAAAGTCCATATTTCCGATAATATCGGTCAACAGCGTACTTTTGGCAACCACCAGGTCTCTTGCCGGATAAATACCCTTTTTAAGAAACCTCGATCGTCTGTAAAGTATCTGCCTGATATTCATGAAAGCACTCTCCATTCTGCCGCTCCTGAGCAGTAGCATCATGTACGCTCCGGCGATGATCAAACTGACATTCAGAGTACCGGTATATGCCTGATACAGCCCATAAATCACCACTGCCGACGAAGTGATCCACGCAATGACCCGAACTGTCCGTCCTGCCGCCAGCATCCCGATATTGCCGGAAAGCAGCGAGAACAGGATCCTTCCCCCATCCATCGGGAAGACAGGCAGAAGGTTGAATAATGCGAGCAGCAGGTTTGTTGCGGACACCAGTCCCACTATTTCACTGATCCCGGGAAATACAAGGCCGGCCGTGAGCCCTGCCGCAAAAAGCAGCAAATTGGCCGCGGGGCCGGCAGAATAAATCAGGATCAGCGCTTGCCGCGAGCAGTTCATATCGGGTATGTCGGCCGAGAATCCGACAGGCGAGATGCTGACAGAAGAAGGCAGTATCCCTTTGCACCTGGCTGCCGCAATATGGCTCATTTCATGCAGCGCTATTGAAAAAAAGGCCGTGCTGTATTCTTTCCAGCAGCCGGTCAAAATCAATACCGGGGGCAATATAATGAACAGTACGCTTATCCTGATTTCTACCTTCCCTTGCCTGAACCTCAACCGGCATCCACGCTGATGTATTCAAGCGGATTTACGGGTCTGCCATCCTTCCATACCTCGAAATGCAGATGATATCCTACAGATATGGCCGAATTCCCGATCCGGGCCACTACATCCCCTCTGTTTATTTTAGCTCCTTTTTGAACGGTGAAACCGGAACAGCCTGCATACACCGTCTGTAACCCACCCTTATGTGTTATCCTTATGAAAGCGCCGTAGGCCGGAGATATCCCTGCCTCCGCAACCTCGCCATCCGCTGCGGCAACAACGCTGCTGCCCGGTTTCAAGCCTATGTCTATACCGTTGTGCGTATCCTCATTGGAACTACCACCGCTGATTTTACCAAAAGGAGTATCGAGAGACCCATATGCCGGAGCGGTCATCTCAGGCAGTTCCACTATACCTTCGTCGCTGCTGGCTGCCAAAACCGAGGTCTGCGGGTGAGCTAAGGCTTCTCCGATCCCGCTTTCATAATTGTATGCGGCGTCTTCGGAAAAATTGTCAGAAACATTGCTATTTGTGTCCGATGTATTTTCAGAAGTATTGGCTGAATTTTCCGATATATCCGGACTATCATCCGCCAGTACCGAGTTCTCCCCTGTGTCATTTGAAAATTTTTCAGAGGTATCCGCCGAACCGGCCTTCGGATTATCCTGCGAAGACGGAGACGTTTCCATGGTGGCCTGATTACCCCCGGAGCCGGTCTTTATAGCGGCCCCATTACCCCCGGAGCCGGTCTTCATGCCGGTATTCCCAGCGCTTCCCGACCTATTCACGCCATCTGAAGCCTGGCTGTCTTCTGCCGCCAAAAGTCCGCCGTTTCTATTCTTATTCTCCGAACCCGGTGCAATGCTGCTGCGTACATCTGCCGCAAGATTTTCAACGTAGCTGAAAACACTTTTCAATTCTACGTTATGGTCCAGGACATAATCCACCTGTTTGGATATAAAATCCGTTGCAGATATATGTATACCTTTTATAATAACTGTTATCAGGAGCAATATGATGCAGATGATTGTCTGCAAAGCGATAAGCCTTTTGAGCCATCCATTTGACTGTGGTGTCCTTCTTCGTTTCTGGACCGCAGCCGGCCGCCTGGGTGCATATCTCGGTCTTGCCATGTAACTGTCCATATAGACTCATCTCCTGTACAAAAGTGAAATGCCCGTAAATACACGAGAATCCTCTATATATATATTTCTGCGATCGCATTTTTATGTATACGAGATATAATCAACAGAGTATTGAACGCCATCGATTTTTGAACAAGACTGCGCTGGACACGCCACCCAACATAAAAAGCAGCCTTTCAGCTGCTTCCCGGTTAATTTGCTATTCCAGCCCGACCGCTGCTACTTAAGCTCGCGCCAGTGCAGGTCGCCTCGTTCAAGGCCTTTTATCAATACCTCGGCTGTAGCGATATTCGTTGCAAACGGGATATTGTTAGTATCGCAAAGCCGCAGCAGAGAGTTGATATCAGGCTCGTACTCCCTTGGATTCACAGGATCCCTCAGGAATATGACAAGATCGATCTCGTTGAGCGAGACTCTTGCCGCAATCTGCTGCGTACCGCCCAAGGGCCCGGGTGAAAATTTGTATATGGGCAGTCCGGCCCCCTCGGTGATAAACGAGGCGGTAGTGCCCGTAGCATAAAGCGAATGCTGTTGAAGTATCCCTTTGTATGCTATGCACAGATCCACCATCAATTCTTTTTTGTTGTCATGTGCTATCAGCGCTATGTTCATATCCCTGCGATACCTTAATATTATTTTCCGCTGCTTTTGATATTTTTAATAGGAATATTCGCATAAAGTGCGGGTACTATACTCTCGCCGTCGTCGCTCTTTGTCTTGGTAAGCTGTATGTCCAGCGCGCTTTCGTCGACATCCATGTAATTTGTGATAACTTTTATTATTTCACTTTTAAGCATTTCAAGAAACTGCGGAGAAACGTTCGCACGATCATGGATCAGCACCAGTTTGAGCCGTTCCTTGGCAACGTCCTTGGAATTCTTTGGTTTACCGAATATTTTACTTAAATCGAGCAGCATCCTGATCCCCTCCCTTTTCAGTTCGCCTTCAAGCCGAATAATTTCTTCAGCTTGTCAACAAAGCCTTGATCCTCGTTGAAGGTCATAAAAGGCACTTCTTCGCCCCTGATCCTTCTTACTATGTTGCGGTAAGCTTGTCCTGCAAGCGCTTTATCATCTGTTATGGCAGGCTCGCCCCTATTCGTGGAGACAACGATCTTCTCGTCGTCCGGCACGACTCCTATCAGCCCAATCGCGAGAATGTCGATTATATCATCTATCGACATCATGTCGCCGCGCTTTACCATATCTACGCGAAGCCTGTTTATAAGAAGCTTGGGATTTCTTAATTCGTTAGCCTCGAGCAGGCCGATGATCCTGTCGGCGTCCCTCACTGCCGAAACCTCCGGAGTCGTTACGACGATCGCCCTGTCCGCGCCTGCTATTGCATTCTTGAAGCCCTGCTCAATACCTGCCGGGCAATCTATCAATATGTAATCAAATTCTTCTTTCAATTCCTGGCACAGCTTCATCATCTGCTGCGGGTTGACAGCTGTCTTGTCCCTTGTCTGCGCAGCCGGCAGGAGGTACAGCCCTTCATAACGCTTGTCCTTGATGAGCGCCTGTTTAACACGGCAAAAGCCCTCAACCACGTCCACCAGATCATATACGATCCTGTTTTCCAGTCCCATGACAACGTCGAGATTGCGAAGGCCTATATCTGTATCTACAAGAACTACCTTGCAACCCGCCAAAGCAAGTCCCGTGCCCAGGTTGGCAGTTGTCGTCGTCTTTCCGACGCCCCCCTTGCCGGATGTAATAACTATGACTTCACTCATCAAAATACCTCCTATGTGCCTTTCGACCGGCCATATGTAAAATGATCGAACATTTTTAGCTTATTTATACTGGGGCAAAAAGCTTTCGATATATACCAGGTCATCGCGTACAAAGGCCATCTCAGGGACAAGTCCCCTGCAGGTTTCCTTCGTATCCGGCGGACGCGTGATGACTTCGGCAATCCTGAGCTGAACAGGCTGCAGGCATAACGCCGCAACGATCGCGTCCTTGTTGCCGTCGGCCCCGGCATGCACCATACCCCGTAGGGAGCCCATAACTATGACGTTGCCTGTCGCCACCACTTCCCCGCCCGGATTGACATCGCCTATGACGACAAGATTTCCTTCAAAGCTTATAAGTTTGCCGGACCTTACAGTGCCCTTGTAGAATTTTGTAATGCCTTCCTCGAGATCCCTGAAAAATACCCGCTTCATCTTGGGCTTTTCAACAGCCTTTTCGGTTTCCTCCACGACAGGTTCGGGCGCTGAGGTATCCTCTTCAAAGCTTTTAATCTCCGCATTGGTTTTTTTCGAAATGAGTTCCGAAACCATTTTCTCCTGTTCCGCGTTCAGTTTCCTGCCGCGGTACTTTACAGACAGGCTTGCGCCTTTAAAAAATCTACCCGAAGATTCCAGCTTCCTTGAGATATGCTCGTAAACAGTGTCGAAATCATCCTCTTCCCTCATGATCAGAATCAGGCCGTTTACAGTCGCTTTAAAATTGATTATGTTTTCTTCCATGTATCGGACCCCCTGTACGAAAGACGGATTCACATAAAATATTATCACATTATTTAGCCAATCAAGCAAGAAAAAAATGCACGACTCACGTCCGTTCCTTCAGCTGCCGCACCTTCTCGGCTATCTCCGGTTTTGCTTCCTCCATGAGTTCATCGAAGAAGCCCTCGTACTCGTAAGTGATGTTCTCGCCCCTCTCGATGCCGCGCATGTAGCCTTCCATCAGTTTGAAATCCTTCTCATAGCAGTGGAAGGAATTCGCTCTGTGCGTATATGTGCCGATACCGACGCCGAGCTCGTCTGCGACGCGCTTCATAAGCATGATGAAGGCGAACATGTTCATGAACGTGGCTTCAGGCGCGTCATTGCTGCGCATCAGCACCTTCATGTGCATCTTGTTATCGCGGATGAAGAACTGCATATGCTGCAGGCACGCGGGACTCGTATTGCCATGCTTCGTATCGGCGCGCCAATCCCTGATGTCAACGACGGCCCTCCTGCTGTCGGGATTGCGGCTGAGTTCCTCGTATATGAATGGAAGCTGTTCCTGTATCCTGTTGTGGTACGTATATTCCCAGCCGTGCCCTATCCTGAAATCCAGTATGCCGTCCAGCATCTCCTGCCTGTACTGCTCGAGATCGGCATGTCCTCCGATAAAAAGCCTGCTGATCATCGGTTCCGCAAACGGCTCCTCGACAAATATCGTCATGCTGCACTCTTTCTGCTTTTGGTTGTAATCAGGACATTCGCATATCTCGCCATGCTTGTGCAATGCCTCTATGGAGCGGTGATACGCCTCTGCCAGTGTCCTTCCGCGCACGAACAATTCTTCCATTGTCTCATCATCCTCTCAGAAAATTTTCGACAATATTATATTACCATAATGGCACGGGAGTGTTTAAAAAAAAATTCGATAAACCTTCCATTGATCTCGCGGATATCCATACCGGTTTATCCGGCATGCCCTGTTCTTCTCCCGCTCAGAATGCCGCTACGTCTTGATTTTGTCGGTTTTGCTTTACAAGGAGAAAATAAAAAAAGCCCGAAGGCTTTTCTTAGTACCACGTACCTATGCCGAATAATCATCCGCTTCGCTTTCTGCCACCGCTTCATCGCTCCGTTTGCTGTTGCCGGAGAAATACGCTTTGTCCGCCATAAGCTCAACAGCATAGTGCTTCTTACCTTCCGGATCATCCCAGGTTCTGGACTGGAGCCGTCCTTGCACCGTCAACGCTCCGCCTTTTCCAAAGTGATCCGAAATAAACCTGGCAGTTCCGTTCCACGCGACCACAGGGATGAAATCCGCCTTTTTCTCGCTATTTCCGTCGAACGGATCTCTGTCGACGGCAAGCGTAAAGTTCAGAACAGGCGTTTGATTTTCCGTTACATACCTTAGTTCGGGATCCTTTGTCAGTCTTCCTGATATTATTGTATTATTCAACATAGTCCAACCTCCTACAATGCAATTTTTATTAGATTAATACAATAATATAATTGTTTGGCAATATTTGTCAATTGCTGCAGGGAAATATATTTTCTATGTAAAGTAGAGGACAAGGTATGGCCTGTCCTTGACGGAGGGGAGATGCCTGTATCCGCCTGCGCCACACCGCCATGCACTGCCCCACCTATCCCCTGATAAATAAAAAGCAGACGAACCATAAGATCATCTGCCTGAAGCTATAATTTGCTTTTGCCACTGTCAGGTGTTTGCCGCTCCGCCTTTTATAACACGGATTTCTACCTGCTGTTTTTCAACCATAGATTTCAAATCGGTGATATCTTCTATTGTCCTGGCTACTACCTCTGTTATTCCATCAACCTTTTTATCCAGTTGCTTTACGCTATTTTTAACAGTGGTGACATCAATCTCAATCTTATCTAGCTTCTCCAGAATCTTGTTCAGTACTTCTTCCACATTCACACACTCCCTTTACGATAGATATTCTATCAAACCGGTAAATGAATTGCCATATGACTTATATCTATATTTTCCTCACGGATTGAACAGCGCGCCTTCCGGCTTGAGCTGCGAGCTGCCGAAGTCGGCTTTCTTGAGGCCGAAGTATTCGTCGATGATGTCCCTAGCGATAGGCGCAACGTTCGAGCCCCAGGCTCCCTTTTCAATGACTATGGCGATGGCGATCTTCGGATCGTCGGCCGGAGCATAGCACACGAACAGCGCGTTCGACGAGCGTTCGATGCCTTTCGACGTCTGAGCGGTACCGGTCTTGCCGGCTACCTGGAACGGCAGGCCAAGGAACGCCTTGTACGCTGTACCGTCAACAGACTGTGTAACGGCCACCATACCTTGTTTTACCGCATCGATGGTCGTCTGCTTGACCGGGACCTTTTCGTACGTAGGCTCAGTAATATTCGCGATGGAGCCGTCATAGCGGACTACCTGTTCGATTATATAAGGCTTGTATCTTTTTCCGCCGTTTGCGATAGTAGCGATATAATCCGCCATCTGGAGCGGTGTAAACGCGTTGTCGAACTGTCCTATGGAAACCTGGGCCGTATCGGCAGGTCTCCATATATCATTTCTCAGCTTCTTCTTAAGGTCTATGGAAGACATCATACCGGATGCTTCGCTTGGCAGATCTATTCCGGTTTTCTTGCCGAGTCCGAAATAACCGGCCCAGTAATCGAGCGTATCTATTCCGGTGTCCTTACCAAGCTCATAGAAATAAATATTGCAGGAGGTCTCGAGCGCT
The DNA here is from genome assembly GCA_023411715.1 of Bacillota bacterium. Lineage (GTDB taxonomy): Bacteria > Bacillota > Clostridia > Acetivibrionales > DTU013 > JAEYOM01. The sequence goes on from JAEYOM010000111.1 coordinate 13,148, forward strand.
CTCTTGAGATTCAACGCACCATGGCCTGTATTCGGATATTCGAGGCAGTACAGATCCCTGCCGCCAATGGTGGTATGGCCTGTATCGTTATAGGTACTGCTCTGAGGTGTTATGACCCCCTTTTCAAGACCGGATATGGCAACAAGCGGCTTGAACGTGGAACCGGGTGCATAAGTCCCCTGAATGGTCCTGTTCAGCTGGGAATTATTTGTATCGCGATTATTTAGAAAATCTATCGTCTGCTGCGCAAGCTTGTCCTCTGAGCCCGCCAGATAAACCGAGGGGTCATAGCTCGGGTAGCTCGCCATCGCGAGCACTGCTCCGGAGTTTACGTCCAACACTACCGCAGCGCCGGCATTGGCGTCTCCGAAATTGTCGGAATTGTTAACTGTCTGTTTATTTTTTATCAGGTCAATATTTCGGGCAAGAGACTCCATAGCAGCCTTTTGAAGATTGGTATCCATCGTCAGAATTACATCGTCGCCGGGTATTGCCGCGACTGATTCCTGCTTTTGAGTCAGCCTTCCGCTTGTATCGACTTCGATGCTCATCTTGCCGTTTTTTCCGCGGAGGTAGCGTTCAGCGGCCTTTTCTACGCCGGCATACCCGATCAGGTCGTTATTGTCATAGCCCTCGTCCTTCAGATTGTCGTATTGAGTCTGCGATATGCGCCTGACATAGCCCAGTACCTGAGCCTCATTGAAAGCATTTATATATTCCCTGACGGGTTCGACTGCCGTTATGACGCCGGGAAACTCACTGTGCCTTTCCTCTATCTCGGATATCGTATTCATGTTGACATCAGTGGCGACGGTAACAGTACCTCCCTTGACGAAGTTCCAATTATTGATAAGAATCTCATATCTTAAAACCATGATCCTGTATGCCTGTTCATCCGTATAGGAGGGATCCAGTTTGAATTTGGTTTCCCTAAGATATTTAAAAAGCTCTTCCGGCGCGGTTTTTACATCTTCCTCATCCAAACCGAGCTTGTTTTTATTCGTTTCCCATGATTTTACCTGCTTATCCGAATTACCGGCAAAGGTTATCGGATTGAAGGTCAGATATTTCGAAAGGCTGTCGACATGATTCTCACCGTTCTTGTTAAGGATATCGGACAGCTTTAGCAGCATAGCGTTGAGCTCCGTAGTATCGATGCTCGTTTTAACTAACTGAACCGTAAAGCCCTGACGGTTAACCGCGATAGGCACTCCGTTTCTGTCCAGTATCTTACCCCTGGGCGCCTCGATATCGCTTTCCTTGAGGACTCTTTTCAGCGAATCCTCGTTATACTTTTCACCCTCCACTATCTGGAGGTTGAACAGGCGGAATATTATAATGAATCCGAAAACCAAAAAACCCACGGCTAATATGAAATATCGGTTGTTCAGCTTATCCTTCAATGTTATCACCTCTTACAGGTACAAAGGTCCGTTAATACAGGATCAATACTTTCTTACTTTGCCTTCTTTTCCCTCGAACCAGCCTCCGGCCCTGACAAGGAATGGGAACATCAATAAGGCGACAATGCTGTTGTAGACGGATTCGGGCAGTATAACGTCAGTCATGGCAAACACGAACTGCATATTGCCAGACATGATATTGTTGATCACATATATCAGCGATTCATATAAAACAGAATACACAAACGTAAAGACTACCGCAACCAGAAGATTCTCCCTGAACAGCCTCCGGTTGACCGATCCGACCGCAATGCCGAGATACAGGCCCAGCAGGGCATAAAAGCCCAGAACACCGCCAAACGTCAAATCAACAACCAGCCCCGCGAAAAATCCGACTGTACCGCCCTCTGTGCTGCCGCGCAGCAAACCGGTTATGATGACAAAGACGACAAGGATATTGGGTATGACGCCCATAATTGCAGCATAATGCAGCAGAGTGGTCTGCAGCAGCAAAAATACCAGAAGGAAGAAGGAATAGAACAAAACCTTTCTTTTCATTTTCCGGCACTACCTGTCTCGTTAGATTGGTTGTTCTTCAGAACATAGACCTCTTCCAGCCTTTTAAAATCGGCGGCCGGCTGTATTATAGCATACCGGTCCAGTTCGCTGTTTGTTTTCCTGACTTCTATGACTTCCCCGATTAGTATCCCCTTGGGATAAATACCGCCAAGGCCGGAGGTTTCGATAATATCCCCCACCTCGACATCGACTTCCAAGGGTATATAGTCCATTTTACAAAGGCCCTTTTCCTTCAGCTGCATATCGCCTCTGACAATGGCATGGCCTCCGCCCGCTTTGGCTATCCAGCCGGACACGGCGCTTTCCTCGTCGATGATCGTCTGCACGTTGGAGGTCGTAGCGTCGGATGAAACAACTCTGCCGACAAGGCCTTTTGCGCTCGTAACGACCGGGGCGTCGGTTTTGACGCCCTCTTTGCCGCCGATGTCGATTTTGAATACGTTGAACCAGTTACCGGGATCGACCGCAATTATGTTCGAGCCCAGTATAGTATAATCTCCGAACTGCTCCTTCAGTTTCAATGCCTGGCGGAGCTCCTCATTTTTAACTTCCAGCACCGATAGCTCACGGTTTTCCTTTTTAAGCCCGGCTACCTGTATCTTTAACTGCTCGTTTTCTTTCCTTACCGCTTCAATATCCTTAAAGTACGAAAATGTGCCCCCGACTTTCTGACCCACAGTTGTAAAAAATCCCTGGACCGGTTTCATGGGAACACTAAGAATATTATTCAGCCAGTTCAGCTTGCTGCTTTTATTTGCTGAAACCCCCATGACAACTAAAAGGATGATCGTAATAAAAGACACGATGAACCATTTGCTTTTGAAAATACGCAGCAAAGGACATGTCTCCTCTCTATTTCAGTTTTCTCGGTGTGATCAGCACTCTCTTGAGAGTCTCTATTTCGTCGAGCACCTTGCCGGCTCCGATGGCAACACAGTCCAGCGGTGTTTCGGCTACCATTACGGGCATGCCTGTCTCCTCGTGTATCAGCTTGTCCAATCCGCTGAGAAGGGCTCCTCCGCCGGCGAGCATTATTCCTTTGTCCATAATGTCGGAGGCCAGTTCCGGAGGCGTTTTCTCAAGCGTAAACTTGATAGAATCAACGATCGAGTTTATAGGTTCCTTCAGCGCTTCATTAATTTCGCTTGAAGAGATCGTAATATTCTTCGGAAGGCCGGTTATAAGATCTCTGCCGCGAACCTCCATGCTTTCCTCCTGGGGCTTTAGATAAGCGTTGCCTATTGTGACCTTGATTTGTTCGGCCGACCTCTCGCCGATCATAAGGTTGTATTCCTTTTTTACAAAATGCACGATTGCTTCGTCGAATTCGTCTCCAGCTATTCGCAAAGATTTGCTGGTAACGATACCGCCGAGCGAGATAACGGCGACTTCGCTCGTTCCGCCTCCGATATCCACGATCATGCTGCCGGATGGCTCCTCCACAGGAAGGTTGGCGCCTATTGCTGCCGCCATCGGCTCTTCAATGAGATAAGCCTCCTTGGCGCCTGCTGCGAGCGTTGCTTCCTCGACCGCCCTCTTTTCCACTTCGGTAACGCCGGAGGGCACGCAGATGACGACCCTGGGCTTCGAAACAAAACCGCTGCCCATCGCCCTTTTTATGAAATATTTCAACATGCTCTGAGTTATGTCAAAATCGGCAATGACCCCGTCTTTCATTGGCCTGATGGCTACAATATCGCCAGGAGTTCTGCCGATCATGTTCTTTGCGTCATCACCGACTGCCAGAATCGTTTTTGTCGTCTTGTTGATCGCCACGACCGAAGGCTCTCTGACAACGATTCCCCTTCCCTTTACGTGTACGAGTGTGTTTGCGGTTCCCAGATCGATTCCTATGTCTCTAGCTAAAAATCCCATGTCCAAATCCTCCCAAAGTCCTTTACAAAGGAAGCAGGAAAATCATTTCAGGCCGCAATTTTTATTGCAAAAATTGTCGGTTGTATCACATTAGTCCCTGCTCCTTGAAACTTATGTACTTTCCGTCCCCTATCACCACATGGTCGAGGACCTTTATTCCAAGTATGTTGCCTGCGTTTACAAGCCTCTGCGTCGTCTCGATATCTTCCCGGCTTGGCTCCGGATCGCCGCTTGGATGGTTGTGGACCAGCAGGACGCCGGAACAGCCCGCCTTTACGGCCTCGCTGAAGACCTCTCTGGGATGTACGATCGACGAATTGAGGCTCCCTACTGATACGTTAAGGTACTTGATGATGTGGTTCTTCGTATTCAGCAGTATTATTTTAAAAACTTCCTTTTTCAGATGGCGCATCTCTTCCATCAGAAGAGTGCTTACTTCGACCGGAGATTTTATAGTCACGCGGTTGTTATTTATCAATGAAGCCGATACCCTTTTGGACAGCTCCATAACTGCCTTTATCTGCAGAGCCTTGACTCTTCCGATCCCCTTGGTGCGTTTCAGCTCTTCTACAGACATATCATGCAGGAATGCTATCCCGCCCGTATTGCCGCCATATGTAAGAAGCCTTTGAGCCAATGCTACGGACGTTTCCTCCATACTGCCGGTCCTTATGACAATTGCCAGGAGTTCGGCATTTGATAATGTTTCGGGGCCATATTTCTCAAGCTTTTCATAAGGCCTTTCATTGACCGGTATATCCTTCATTCTAAGTCTGTATTCCATTTTGGTCAACCCCGCAATCTTTAAATTTTTGTAACACACCGCCTTCCATTATACCATTTTTATACAATTGTTTGCTATATTTTGTAATATTATTCTTCTTTCTGGAAATTCCACTCGGCAGCATTTACGCCAATTTCGGCCAGCATGCGGTACAGTCTCTGCAAAGGGAGCCCGACGACGTTCGAATAGCAGCCGTTCAAACTTTTTACGAACAGCGCGGCCTTGCCCTGGATGCCGTATGCTCCTGCCTTCCCCAGATGTTCGCCTGTTTTGAGATATGCCTCTATCTCATCCTTCGTTAATTCCGCAAAGCGGACCTTTGTGATCTCATGTCCGCTTTTAATATCGCCGGTTTCCGCGTTCATCAGGGCTATTCCCGTAATGACGAGGTGTATGCGGCCGCTAAGGTGTTCCAGCATCCTTCTTGCATGTGCCTCATCCGCAGGTTTCCCGAAAATTTCTTCATCGCATACTACTATGGTGTCAGCCCCGAGTACTATCCCCTTGTCAACTTGCTTCGCAACGTCCTCGGCTTTCATTCGCGCCAATTGTTCGGCCTTCTGCCACGGAGTGCCGGAAAGCTTTGCCCTGCCCTCGTCGACTCCGCCCGGCATCACTGTGAATGGTATGCCGGCCTGTGTCAGCAGTTCTCTTCTCCTTGGTGAAGAAGATGCAAGTATGATTGCATCCATCAGGTTTTATCAGTCCTTTTTGTTATTTAAGTCTCCATTATCCAGTTCAAATGGTGTCCCTTACCTTAATATTATCATAAATGAAAGGGGATATATACAGAAAATAAATTTTTGCTGCGGCTGTTCCGCCTGTATGGACCGACGCTGTTCCACCTGCACGGACCGACGCTGTTCCGCCTGTATGGACCGACGCTGTTCCGCCTGTATGGAGCAGTACGGTATCCGCCTATCAGCTCAACAGACATAAGGGTTTGAAGGATGTTTTCAGTTTGGTATGGAATACCTTTCGGCGTTGTTATATAATACACTTCAGGAGGCGTTGGTTTCTATGAATAATGTACTGACAGAAGAAAATATAAAAAAACTGCAGGAAGAATTGGAATACAGGATGACCGTAAAAAGGGCCGAGATCGCAAAGGAAAAACTGATAGCCGCGGCTCATGGCGACAGATCGGAAAATGCCGAATACAAGGAAGCCTGCCGGAACTACAGGGAAAACGACAACAGGATTCAGTACCTGATGACCATGATTTCGACCGCAACCGTAATAGATGAAGAAAGCGCCGATAAATCGGTTATGGGAGTTAACAGCAAGGCCAGGGTAAAATTTGTGGAGGATGGCGACGAGGATGTTGTGACGCTCGTAACTACCATGGATATAGACCCTGTAAACATGAAAATAAGCGTCGAATCTGATCTCGGCAAGGCATTGTTGGGCAAAAGAGCCGGGGAGACCGTCGAAGTGGACGCCCCTAATGGCAAGTACAAGGTGGAAATACTTGAAATATTATAGAATTGCATCTGCCTGCCGTATCCGGCTAAACCCGCCATTCGTGGCGGATTTACCTCACCTTTGCACCGTATGATCTTTGCACCGCTAAGTCGCTTCATCATGCATCAAATAGCCTCACCCGCCCGCCGCAACGAAATCAGATGGATTCTATTTAATGTAGGATTATTTTTATTCATAAGATCAAGGAGAGAATTAGTAATACTTAAAGATTAAGTGGCTGTAAGAATAAAGATTGGAGGCTAACGACTTATGAAGGAATTCCCCGGATTTATGAAAAATGATAAGAACCGTGTGCCTGATACTATGCAAAATACAAAGGATATAGAAGGATATTATTATGAAGGGCCGGGAGGTGGTCAGATGGCTTTCTGGACTTGCTATTCCGACAAAGAGTCAAAAAAGCACAAGCACGATTTTGATGAATATACTATCGTAATATCCGGTCAGTATATTGCTTGCTTTGAGGATAAGGAAATCGTCCTTAATCCGGGAGATGAGTTATTTATCCCCGCCGGAACAGTTCAGTGGGGTAGATGCATTGCTGGGACAAGGTCGATTCATGCCTTTGGAGGTAAAAGAATAAGAACAGAGTAAATTTTATGTACAATTTCTGAATAAATCGACGGACAGTAAGCTAAAGTTTATATGGCGGGAGGTATTATTATGGATTTTAGGAAGGTCTTTGACAGCATTCCTGAAGAATTCGACAAATGGAGGCCCCGTTATTGTGATGAGCTTTTTGCTGATGTTATAGAATACTCAAAGCTCGAGTCCGGCAAAACAGCTCTTGAAATCGGGCCAGGAACAGGTCAGGCTACCGAACCTATTTTAAAAACCGGCTGTTCGTATTTGGCGATTGAACTTGGCGAACATCTATCAGAGTATACAAAGAATAAATTCAGTACATATGATAATTTTCAAATTGTAAATGCTGATTTTGAGACATATGATTTTGGGCGGAATAGATTCTATCTGGTATATTCGGCTGCGACAATTCAGTGGATACCTGAAAAAATCGGATTCCCTAAAGTTTATGATATTCTGAAAAGCGGCGGGACATTTGCTATGTTTATGACTCATTCAGACTTTAAAATTCCAAACGAAGCGTTATATAATGCATTACAGGAAGTATACAAAAAGTGTTTTCATCCAGAAACCGAGTATACATGTAAATTGGATTATAATAATGTTGTGAATTATGGATTTACTGACTTTGAGCGCCGTAATTATCAAAAAGTAAGAGAATTCAATGCAGATGAATATATTTCATATATAAGCACGCATGCCGATCATATTACGTTACAAGATCCCTATAAATCAAATTTTTACGCAGGCATCAGAGACGTTATTTTAAGTTTCGGCAATAATATAAAGCTTTATGACACAATAGCTTTATATTTGGCAAGAAAGCCATAACCTCTCAGTACAAGCATAATACGAAGTAAGCTGATTCGCTATTCTCTATAAAATCCGTATTACCTACGGGGAGATATCTTAATGAAAAGCTTATTTTTAACGGTTCACCAAGAAAAAATGGTGACACGGTAACCTTGATTAACGAATTCACGAAATACATAAATGGTGAATACAAAGTTATTGAGGCATATGATTGTAATATCAAGCCTTGTATTGATTGCAGATACTGTTGGGAGAATATCGGATGCTGCCAAAACGATGATATGCAGGCAGTCTATAATTACATTCAAGACTGCGATAATATTTTGATTGCTTCTCCTCTTTACTTTTCAGAACTTACAGGACAATTACTTGCCATCGCAAGTAGATTGCAGACATACTTTTGTGCAAGGTCCTTTAGAAAAGAGATACCTATATCGAAAGAAAAAAAGGGCGGGGTTATATTAGTTGGTGGTGGGGATGGGAGTATGGAAACTGCTTATAAAACGGCTTGTGTTCTTTTACGCCAAATGAATACAAAAATTATTGCACCAGTTGTCTATAGTCATAATACAAATAGTATTTCTTCTAAATATGACATTAATGCAATTGTAGGTTCAAGGAACTTAGCAATTCTATTTAATGAAAACTTTTTACCTTAGAGAACAAGGTGCGCTTGCTGTTTGGTATTGCATGAGTTTTGTGAATTAGAGCATATTGATGAGGCATAGATAAGGGCAAATTCATGTTTGAGCGAGCCACATTATTTCTAAGCAGGGCGAGCGAGTTTGAATTTGCCGCAGAGCCGAATCTATATGCTCTTTGAGCAAAACTCCGCAATAAAAAACAGCAGGCGCATCGAGCGTTTGCTATTTTTCAAGACGCTATGTTCCATGAAAAAAACAGCAGGCGCATCGAGCATCTGTGATTTTTGAACAAGACGTTATGTTCCATGAATAAAAAACAACAGGCGCACTTTGCTTGTTACCTGTTGCTTACTACCTGCCGCTTGCTGTTGTTGCTTTCTTCGTCCTTCTTATATGCTTCCGCTGGCAAACGCTCTGGCCATCGGTACCTCGAGGTGGTTGACAGCCATCTTCAACTTGAGCTTGTTGTATTCGCGCCCCATCTTTTTATAAAAGCGCCTCAAGTATCCGAAGCTCAGGGGCGAATGCTCCCCGAGCATCTTCAGATAATCCCGGCTGTACATTCTGCTGTTGCATGCGACCGCTCCGTAAAGCAGGAAGAGTATGCTGGACTTTATAAGCTGTTTGGTCTCCATGGCAACCGGCGTATTGAAGCAGCTGTCTTCTCCGAGAACATTAACGGTAAAATTGATGAGCCTGTTCGTGCATTTTTCAACAGAAGACTCATCCTGCTTTCCGGAAAAAACAGTAATATGTCCACGGTTCCTATCGTCGGAAGCATCCTGCAGATCGTCAATGAACTGCAGCATTACACCAAAGCCAAAAACAAAAGACGCCTCCTCGGGCGTAAGCCGGCCTTTTATCAAACAACCATCCGCCAGCACGGAGCAGCCGCCTTTTTCTATACTTATATCTACTACATCAGCCGACCCTCCTGATTTTCTAGCCGACTGCAAAAGGCTTTTCTCCTGGGCGGTCTGTATGCCCAGCAGGCTTTCGTACACCATGGGCGTCGTCTTTCTGCCGAACTCTTCCTCTACCATACCGACAAGGCCGAATATACTGCTTTCAAGTGAGGAGCTGGCTTCTGCGGGTTCTCCGGCAAGCCTGCCCCTGAACCTGGTGTTAAACTTTTCCTTGCTTGTATCAGGGATCATCAAAGCATCCAGATAATTATCGGTATACGGGTACAGCATACTGTAGGCAAAAATGGAAGGCGTAAGTTCCACCTTCCGTCCCATCAGCAGCTGGATACAGTTCGCGATCCAGACATTGCGCAGGGATTGGAATATATCGTCCATTTTAAAGTCTTTATCATATACGCGGGCTTTTGTCACAAAATCGGATGTGACCTCGCAAAAGCCCTTGTCCAGCAGCAGCTTCATGCTGCCGAGTTCCAATACTTCAGTTCCGCATTCATTTATGATCTTTTTAAGCGACGAACCCCATTTTACAGCATTTTCAGAGCTTTTGTCCGAAAATTTCCTAATAAGCAGGATGGCCTCGTCAGTATGGCTATCCATTTTAGCTTCTTTGGATTTCTGTAACGCCGTTCCATAGGAGTCCCGCAATACCGGAAAGGTATCCGGCGTATCGTCCCATATTTTTTTGTATTGTTCCTTTAAAGCTTGAATCATTTGAACCCCGC
>JAEYOM010000201.1 GCA_023411715.1 Bacillota bacterium
GCAAGCATATTGACGCTGAAAGCATCCTGCAGCTGCGTATTCTTGTACAACTGGTTCAGTACGACATTTGCGTTGGCGTCCTTCTTCAGATGGATAACGATCCTTACGGCGTCGATCCTGTCCGATTCGTCATTTATGTCCGAGATCCCGTCTAATCTCTTATCCTTTACAAGCTCTGCAATTTTCTCGATCAGTCTGGCTTTATTGACCTGATACGGCAGATCCCTGACAATGATGCGCTGCCTGCCGTTGCTCATCTGCTCTATTTCTGCCTTTGCCCGAACAACTACCCTGCCCCTGCCCGTTCTAAAATAATCCCTGATGCCCTGCTTGCCTACTATGGTTCCCGCCGTAGGAAAATCAGGCCCTTTAATTATCTTGTTGAGGTCATCTATAGTTATATCGGGATTTTCGATCATCGCGACAATCCCGTTGATAACCTCGGTCAGGTTATGCGGTGGAATATTCGTAGCCATGCCGACTGCTATGCCCGAAGAACCATTGACAAGAAGGTTGGGGAATCTGGACGGCAAAACCACAGGTTCCATTTCGTGCTCGTCAAAGTTGGGCTTGAAGTCGACCGTATCCTTGTTTATATCCGCAAGCAGCTCGTTCGAGATCTTGGAAAGCCTGGCTTCCGTATACCTCATTGCCGCCGGCGGATCCCCGTCCCTGGAACCGAAATTGCCGTGACCATCTATAAGTGTATACCTGAGTGAAAAATCCTGCGCCATACGGACAAGGCTGTCATAAACGGCAGCGTCGCCGTGAGGGTGGAATTTACCGAGTACATCGCCTACAGTTGTCGCACATTTACGATACGGCTTGTCCGAAGTAAACCCTTGTGAATACATGGAATAGAGGATCCTTCTGTGGACAGGCTTCAATCCATCCCTTACGTCAGGCAGCGCACGGTCGACAATAACGCTCATCGCGTAGTCTATAAACGATTTTTTCATTTCCGATTCTATATCAACCGGTATAACCCTTTGCACATTCATTCCATCAGTGTCCGCCATGAAAATAACCTCTTTCGCTGTAAATTGGTGCCTTATATATTTTAATAAACTTTCACAAGTCTGTCCACTTTTTTCATTCTTACCCTATATTAATATGCCCTCCCTGTCATTAAATAAAAAGGCCGCCCGCACGGAGCAGCCCAGCCATGTATCATTGATCTACGCTTTAGGGACCCTTATTATGAATTCGATATATTCGCCCCTGTCAATTTGGGCAGCTTTGGCATTGATGCCTGATTTCTTCATTAGATCTATCGCCTGACGGATCGTGTTTACAAAGATCCTTATATCCTTGATGGTTTTGGTGAATTTTCTCTCAGTAGGCTTGTCCCTATCCTGATTCAGGCATTTATCAATGACCTTTTCCACCAGTTCTTCCGTCTTTTTCACGTTAAGGCTTCTTTCGCACACGTGTTTGAGCACCTTAAGCTGCAGCTGTTCGTCGTGAAGCTTCAGAAGCGCCCTTGCATGCCTCTCGGTAAGGCTGTTGTCCGCGAGAATCTTCTTTACCAGAGGCGAAAGCTTCAAAAGCCTTATTTTATTGGCGACCGTGGACTGACTTTTGCCGATCTTCTGAGCGAGCTCCTCCTGGGTGAAGCCATGCTCATTTATAAGATTGTTGTAGCCTTCGGCTTCGTCCATGTAATTCAGGTCCTCCCGCTGGAGGTTTTCTATCAGAGCCATGACCGCGGAATCATTGTCGTTTACGTTGATGACGATAGCCGGAATTTCTTTCAAACCCGCCATTATAGCAGCGCGCAGTCTTCTTTCTCCTGCCACGAGCTCGTAATTAGTGTTTGAGATCTTCCTTACGTTAATCGGTTGAATAACTCCATACTGCTGAATTGATTCGCGTAATTCCTCAAGTGATCCTTTTGAGAATTGTTTTCTCGGCTGATAGGGGTTAGGCCTTACTGAATCAATACTTAGATATGAGATGTTTTTGATGTCGTCTTTCTTTTCATGTTTTGAGATCTGAAGTTTACTCTCAAGCATACAGCACCATCCTTTTCCTTCGGGCTCCGTACCATATGCAAGCACGGCGGTACATAACCCACGTATATTTACATATATTTCCTTATGTTATTCGGGTTATTATTCGCCGGACCTTTTTTAATTTCCTTTTTTATATGACTGGAATCGTTCGTGCTTTTAATATAAATTAATGTATTACATTACTCAAATCAACGGCTCTTTTGACGGTTTTCCCGCTTTTCTGGGATATTTGGTCGGTGTTTGTCGTAATTTTCTTACGACAATGATGCTCCTTTTCATATCGCTGCCGGGGAGAATGAAATCTTTTATCTCTTCTACCTTACCTCCCAGGATATCCAGTGCCTTGCCCGAGATATCAACCTCCTCGCTGCCAGCCTTCATTGCTGTAAATATACCGCCGACTTTGACCAGCGGCAGGCAATATTCCAGTAAGACGGGAAGAGAGGCCACCGCCCTCGCCACGGCAACATCCGACTTTTCCCTGAATTCCGCCGCCAAGCCTGCATCTTCCGCCCTTAAGTGGACAGCGTGTATTCCGGACAGCTGCAGTTCAGCTATAACAGCATTAAGAAATCCTATCCTTTTTTCAAGGGAATCCAATAAAACTATTTTTAAAGAAGGGTTTGCTATCTTTAAAGGCAATCCGGGAAATCCGGCGCCTGTGCCGACATCTATGAGACTCTGCCCATCTTTCAGGAACGGCATTACGCTCAATGAATCCACAAAATGCTTTATAATGAAATCCCTGTCCTCTTCTATTGCGGTCAGGTTCATTTTTTCATTCCACTCAAGCAGTATTCTTTTATACTGAAGTAATGCCATGATCACGGCTTCGTCAAGCTTGACGCCGAATTTCCCGGCACCCTCCCGAAGGATTTGTTCGATCGGCTGTTCCATCTATCCATACACCTTCCTTACACGTTTAATCCTTGCACAACGTCAACTATGCTGTATTACCGGTTTACAGGCCCTGACAAGTCTCATTCGGCAGCTACGTTATGTCATCGACTGCTGCTATCGGCTGTTACTATCGGCTATTACTGCCGGTTGTTACTGCCGGCTGTCTCTTCTGGCTATTGTCACCGGTTGCCGCCGCCTTTAGCGCTTAGGTATACCAGCAGCACCGATATATCCGCCGGCGAGACTCCTGAAATACGTGACGCCTGGCCTACCGATGCCGGCTTCAGCTTCGTAAGCTTCTGCCTCGCTTCGATACGAAGCCCGTGGATATCATTATAATCCATGTTCTCCGGGATCTGCTTCCTTTCCAGTTTTCTGTACTGCTCGACCTGTATCAGCTGTCTTTTTATATAACCTTCATATTTTATAGTGATCTCGACCTGCTGCGCAGTCGCGTTATATTTCCTTGACCCGCCGGACTTTAGGCTTTTAGGGCGTTCCCTATCCACGGCTTCCAGAGAGGAGTATGTCAACTCTGGACGCCTAAGCAGCTCGGCCAGACTAATGCCCGCTTTTATCAGAGTGCTGTCCATCGATACAAGAAATGTGTTGACTTCTTCAGAGGGCGGCAGATAAGTGTTTTTCAGCCTCTCGACTTCTTCTTCTATCATGGCCTTCTTTTCATTGAATCTGTCGTATCTCTCCCGGCTTATCAGGCCGACTTCGTAACCCTTCGGCGTAAGCCTGAGATCTGCATTATCCTGCCTCAGCAGGAGCCTGTACTCCGAACGCGAAGTCATGATCCTGTATGGTTCGGCAGTCCCTTTTGTTACGAGGTCGTCTATCAGGACCCCTATGTATGCATCCGACCTGTCCAGTATCAGCGGAGGTTTGCCTTTCAGCTTCTGAGCCGCGTTTATCCCGGCGATGACTCCCTGGGCAGCGGCCTCTTCATAACCTGAACTGCCGTTGATCTGTCCGGCTGAAAACAGTCCGTCCACATTCTTGAACTCCAGACTGAGTTTAAGCTGGGTCGGGTCAATGCAGTCGTATTCGATAGCATAGGCGCTTCTTTGAACATGGGCATTTTCCAGGCCCGGCAGCGTTTTGATCATTTCGAGCTGCACATCCTCGGGCATACTGCTCGACATGCCCTGGAGGTACATTTCCTGCGTACCGAGCCCCATAGGCTCAACAAACACCTGATGCTGCTCCTTATCTGCAAAGCGTACTACCTTGTCCTCTATAGACGGACAATATCTTGGGCCGACCCCTTCGATCATACCTCCGAAAAGCGGTGATCTATGCAGGTTCGCACGAATTATATCATGCGTGTTTTTATTGGTATAGGTAAGCCAGCAGGAAACCTGCTCACGCTCGATCCCTTCATTTTCAAACGAAAACGGTATGATTACCTCATCACCGGGCTGTTCTGACATCTTTGATAAATCCAGTGTTTTTCTATTCAGCCGCGCCGGAGTACCGGTTTTGAACCGCATCAATTCGATGCCCTTTACCCTCAGGCTGTCCGACAGCCTGTTGGAGGGGAACAATCCATCCGGCCCGCCGCTGTAGCTTACATCCCCGATGATTATCTTTCCTTGTAAATATGTGCCGGTAGTCAGGATAGCAGCCCGGCAGCGGTATATCGCTCCGGTATGCGTCTTTACGCCTGTTACACAGTTCGACTCATCTGTAAGAAGCTCTACGATCTCGCCTTGTTTTATGTAAAGGTTCGCCTGATTTTCAAGCGTATTTTTCATTTCCATCTGGTAACGCCTGCGGTCGACTTGAGCCCTAAGAGAATAAACGGCCGGCCCTTTGGCCGAATTGAGTATCTTGCACTGTATAAGCGTCTTGTCCGTGCATTTGCCCATCTCTCCTCCGAGCGCATCCAGCTCCCTCACCAGATGGCCCTTCCCGGTGCCGCCGACACTTGGGTTGCACGGCATATTAGCAATACTGTCGAGATTTATCGCGAAAACGATAGTATTCATCCCGAGCCTGGCGGCCGCCAATGCCGCTTCGCAGCCTGCATGTCCCGCCCCGACCACCGCTATGTCAAATTCTCCCGCTAAGTAGTCCATGTTTCCTCCTTTGGATGTTTTAGAGAAAATCCGCGCCATTGGCGCTAAACATCCTCCAATCACTTACCGATGCAGAATCGTGAAAATATTTCGTGCAAAACATCTTCACTTACGGATTCGCCTGTTATTTGCCCGAGGGCGTCCGCACATTCCTTTATATCTATGGTCACGAAATCGAGCGGCAGTCCGCCCGTATGCGCGCTTTCCGCCGCGTCAAGGCATTCTATTGCACTGTCAAGAAGCTGCTTGTGACGTACATTTGTGACCAGCACCTCACTATTCGGATCGATGCCTCCCTTAAGGAACAATTCGCCGATAGCATCAAACAGTTCATCGATACCGGTCCCGTCGAGCATCGAAGCAACAATGACCGGAGTCTCCCCGGAAGTCCCGAGCTCTCGTTTCATTTCCTCTATCCTGCTGTCGGCGGATATATCTACCTTGTTGAATATTATAATCCTTTTCTTCACCCCGACCGAACGGATTATATCCTGATCCTCCGGTAATATTCCGGTCTGGGCATCCAGTACGACTATGACAAGATCTGCATTGACCGCTGCATTTTTAGCCCTTTCCACGCCGATCGACTCGACCGGATCCGAAGTGCTGCGGATGCCCGCCGTATCGAGGAGCCGAACAGGGATCCCTTTTATATTTATGTATTCCTCTATGATATCCCTGGTCGTTCCGGGCACGTCGGTAACAATAGCGCGGTCACCACCCGAAAGGGCATTCATCAGCGATGATTTACCGGCATTAGGTTTGCCTACTATGGCCGCTGTCAGGCCTTCCCTTATAAGCCTTCCCCTGTCATAGCCCGCGACTATTCCGGCAAGCTCACTTTTGACCGTTTTTACTTCTTCGTTTATTTTCTCTGCCGTCAGCTCTTCTATATCATACTCCGGGTATTCCAGCACTGCTTCGATATGAGCTATAAGCGCTATAAGCTTTTTCCTCGCGCTCGTGATCCTTGCGGATAGCCTTCCTTGAAGCTGGTCTGCGGCCGCCCTCGAACCTTCGTCAGTCTTTGAATTGATAAGATCGATAACGGCTTCCGCCTGCGCCAAATCCATCTTTCCGTTAATGAAAGCCCGCTTGGTGAATTCACCGGGTCCGGCAGCCCGCGCACCCTGACGCAACGCCAGGGACAGCACGTTTTTCAATATGATAATGCCGCCATGACAGCTGATCTCAACAATATCTTCTGCGGTAAATGTATTTGGCGCTTCCATTTTTATCAGCAGAACATCATCCAATAACCGCCCGTTTGCAGGATCGATGATTTTTCCATGCGTCACGGTATGGGTGCCTATCTCTGTGAATTGCCTTTTGCTTCTGAAAATACGCACAGCGATATCGAACGCGCCCGGTCCGCTCATCCTGACGATCCCTATCCCTCCGGTTCCGAAGGGAGTGGATATCGCGGCTATCGTATCATTGTCGGATATATCGTTATGTCTTATATCACTGCAGCCTGTATAACTGCTGACATCCTGCATGGTACGCCTCTTTCCGTGTTTTTAAGTATCTGAAATCTTTGTTCCAATATTTTGTTATATCATATATTTGCGTTGGTTCTCAACTACTGTTTTGTAACACTTCATTTTTTATTTACATCCGAAGTGTTATAAAGACACTTCTTGATTATCTGGTCTGAATAGCGTTTCAGACCACCGGCTACAATTTAAAAGAGGACAATTTTAAATTGTCCTCAGCGGTTTTGTTTTATTCTGAATTATACTCCGGCCTTATGCGACACTATACTGTATTTTTCCCGTTCTAGCACTGTCCCCTTACGGTTCGGCTTACTGCCTTTTGGAGCCCGCGCCCTGCTTCAGCGTAATTACTACCTTCCGGTTCGGCTCTTCGCCTACGCTGTATGTTTCAACGTAATTGTTGTTCTGCAGGGTCGAATGGATGATCCTTCTTTCATATGGGTTCATCGGCTCGAGAGTAACGTTCCTGCGATATCTGATGACTCTGTCCGCAAGCCTGTCTGCCAGCTTCACGAGGGTTTCCTCTCTCTTTTGCCTGTAGTTTTCGATATCTATGGTCACTCTCTTGTACGTATCGTTTTTTTTATTTACCACCAGGCTCGTAAGATACTGCAAGGCGTCAAGCGTTTCTCCGCGCCTGCCTATGATGATCCCGCTGTCCTTGCCCGTTACCTTTAGAAGGATCGATTCATCATCCTCTGTTTTATCGATATCGACTGTAACGTGCATCTTATCAAAGACGCTGCTTAAAAATTCCACGCCGTCCTCACGGCCTGAACCCTTGAGCCTTACCTGCACACGGGCGTTCTTTCCGCCTATTCCGAACAAGCCCTTGGCGCCTTCTTCTATTACATTTATTTCAACATCCTCGCGTTGTGCGCCTAGCTCTTCCAATGCCATATTTATAGCTTCCTGCACCGTTTTAGCGGTCTTTTCGACGATCTCTCCCATCTATATAGTCAGCCTCCTTTAGCCTCTATGATTTCATGAGTCAATGAACCAAACTATTTCTTCTTGCCGCCCTTTTTATTCTTTCCGCTGTATTTATTGTTACTACTGGCGGTACCGGATTTATTCCCTGTTTTTTTAACTCCGCTGTTCTGTTTCCCGCCGCCTGAACCTTTTACAGCGTTTCCGGAATTATCGCCCGGTTCCGCTCCTTCAGTCGTTGTATCGGCAGTGCCGTTCTCTGCTGCGCCGTCAGTTATCTGCTGAGCTTTTACTGCACCGTCCTCAATAGCGGCAGAGCCGCCGTTAGCTTTCTTTTTGCCTTCAATTGCGGCCTGCTCGGGTTTTTGATTCTTCTTCAATATGTGCTTATTCACGTAAAGCTGCTGTAGTATTGCCACCACGTAACCCGCCATCCAATAAAGGATAATACCGGCGGGAAGCGTAAACGAGAACATCAGCGTCATAATAGGTCCCATCAACAGCATGGAGTTGTTGGTACAACCCGCTGCATTGCTCTGCGTATTGGCGGTGTTCGTGCTTGGCATTGCAAGTTTACTTGAAATATAAGTCGTAACTGTTGCAATTATTACCAGGATAAACAGCGGTATATAAATACCCGCCTGAGGACCAAACAATTTGGCAGGCTCATATGTTGCCGTTTCACCGAGATGCAATCCAAGAAAACTATTGAAGTTGATAAGTTCCGATTTATTAAGGTACTGCGAGACCTGTGACAGTTTATCGGGAAAATCACTGAAATAATTCAATGCCAGAAGTTCCTTCTGAGTCCCCATCTGCTGTATGGTCTTCCCAAGTCCTGAAGCCGCAACTTCCACTATTTTGTTGATTGCGGTCGCATCCTTGCCCATCATGAATTTCAACGGCTGTATGATTACCCAGTACAGAGACATAATGATCGGTAGCTGGAAAAGCATTGGAAGACAGCCGCTCGCAGGATTGTAGTTGTTTTCCTGGTAGAGCTTCATCATTTCCTGATTGAGCTTTTCTTTGTCATCCTTGTATCTCTTTTGTATTTCATTCAGCTGGGGCTGCAGCTTCTGCATCTTGGCGGTCGACTTGTATTGCTTGAAAGTAAGAGGCATCAGTGCGAGCCTTACAATAATAGTAAAAATGATGATCGCCAGTCCATAATTATGGAATGCGATATTATATATGAATAAAAGAAACTTCCCGAGTGGGCCCGCAATAAAATCCCAGTTCAACATAATTCTTTTCCCTTCTGTTAATATAAGGATCGGCTAAAATACTAGTTCCGATACTTTTACGGGGAATGGAGCGGCTAGTGTAGTTCCCCGTAAAGCTTATCGGAAGTTGTATTTTAACGATTCCTAAGCTTAAATGCCCTATTTAACCGGATCATATCCTCCCGGATGAAACGGATGGCATTTTGACAGTCTCTTTAGCGCCAGCCAACTGCCCTTGAAAATTCCATACTTCGTAAGAGCATCGATGGCATATTGTGAGCAGGTCGGATAAAACCTGCAAGTTTTTCTTCCTTTGAGCGGGGATAAATATTTCTGATATATACGTATCAAGCCGATCATGAGTTTTTTAATGCATCCCATTTTCCCTGGTCGAAGGCCTTGACTTTCTTCAAAAGAAACTTCATTTCCTTTTTCACTTCCGCAAGGCCATATTCTGTATCTACACCTCTTGCAACAAATACGACATCCAGATCCGGGAGTACAAAATCTTCATAGAACCTGTAGCTTTCCCGGATCAATCTTTTCGCCCTGTTCCGCCTTACGCTCTTGCCAACCTTTTTGTTGGCTGTGATACCAAGTCTGTTGATACCGTAACGATTTCTGAGCACATAAATCACGATGTACTTGCCCGGAAAAAATGCGCCCTTCTTATATATACGAACAAATTCGTAGTTTTTCTTCAACGGTACCGTCTTTTTCATTTAATCCTCATTGCAAACTAAAATTAAAGAAAAAGACCACACTTTATGCGGTCTTACGCTGAAAGCTCTTTCCTGCCCTTTAGTCTGCGTCTTCTCAGTACTTTCCTGCCGTTTGCAGTACTCATCCTTTTTCTGAAGCCATGTTCCTTAGATCTCTGCCTTTTCTTAGGCTGATATGTCCTTAACACAGTTAACACCCCCGTTCCTTGCTGAAGAAAAGCACCCGTGCGTTTTCCTTATTAAAGTATTTGCTCATATTCCGCTTTTATAACATAATTTTGCATGAACCCTTTTGTAGGGACAGCACACCAATTATATTAAAAAGTTTAATCTGTGTCAAGAAACTATTTCACTTTTCGATTATAATAAAGTAGTAAAATTTTCTAGCCTGTTTTTCATTCACAAAATATCTTGCGCTTGCCTGTGGATAATTGAAGATTTTTTGTCCTAATTGTGGATAAGTAGTCCTTTTGTCAATTGAATATTTCTTGTAAGTCTGATATATTTATTAATGCTTGCAGACATTATGCAAAGACAAAAGGCAAGTGCTAAATAGATTCTATCAATTACATAATTTGCTTATGCAATTTATGTAATTTTTTTCAGGATGCACTGTGGTCTGTAACAGCTGGAAATTTGGGTAAGCAGACAACAACGGCAAGGAAGTGCTACAAAACACCTGCATCCTTCTTAAGCTAATGAAAGGTTAAACTAATATTTTGGAGGAAGCACCATGAATAATCCGATATCCGGTTTGTGGCCCAGGGTCCTGGACCTGTTGAAAAACGAATTGACAGAAATCAGCTACAATACCTGGATTAGAACGATCGAACCTATTTCTGCCAACTCAAACACTATAGAGCTTGGAGTACCGACAGACTTCAACAAAGGCATACTGGAATCGCGATACATAACTCTCATTGCAAATGCGGTCAGGCAGGTGACATCTAAGGATTATTCCATTGTTGTTTCAGTGCCGACCCAGGAAGCTTCGGGCAAACGTGCTGAAACAGCTGAAAAAGCGAATAACGACGACACATACAATTCTATACTTAACCCAAAATATACTTTCGATACTTTCGTCATAGGAAATGGAAACAGGCTGGCCCATGCCGCCTCGGTCGCAGTTGCGGAAGCGCCTGCGAAAGCCTACAACCCATTATTCCTCTATGGAGGTGTCGGTCTCGGAAAGACCCATCTGATGCATGCAATTGGACATTACATACTGAGCCAGAATCCCACTTCCAAGGTTCTCTACGTTTCATCCGAGAAATTTACGAACGAACTGATCAATGCTATAAAGGACGACCGTAATGAGGAGTTCCGCAGCAAATACAGGAATATAGACATACTTCTGATAGATGATATACAGTTCATCGGCGGAAAGGAAAGGACCCAGGAGGAATTTTTCCATACCTTCAACGCTCTTTATGAGGCTGACAAGCAGATAATAATCTCAAGCGACCGTCCTCCCAGGGAGATTCCAACCTTGGAAGACAGGTTGCGCTCAAGGTTCGAGTGGGGCCTGGCCGCAGATATCCAGTCACCCGATTTGGAGACAAGGATAGCCATACTTAAGAAAAAAGCTCAGATGGAAAACCTTTTCATTCCCGATGATGTGCTTATATTCATAGCGGACAAGGTCATTTCAAACATACGTGAACTTGAGGGCGCGTTGAACCGGGTCATAGCATACTCATCGCTGACTGAGACCGAAGTATCTGTGAATCTATGTGCAGAGGCTCTTAAGGAGCTGCTTTCGGTATCGAATACAAAGGTTATCGACGCGACCCATATAATAGAATCTGTATCGCGGTATTTCGATCTGCGCCCGGAAGAATTCATTTCGCAGAAGAGAAACCGCAATATATCATTTCCCAGGCAGATAGCCATGTTCCTGTGCAGAGACATAATGGGCATTTCTCTTCCTAAAATAGGTGAGGAGTTCGGCGGCAGAGACCATACTACAGTTATCCATGCCATCCAGAAGATCGAGGAAGATATGCAGAACAATACCGAGACCAGGCGCACTGTGGACGAACTCAAACGGAACATAACAGGAAAGTGATTATTTACTTTCCACAGCTTTTGTTGATATGAGGATAAATCCCTTGTGGATTGAGTGTAGATATTTAGTGAAAGTTTTATAAAGCTTCGAGAAATCAGAAAAATATCAACACAGGAATCAACACCCAAATTGCTGGATAATAGAGCGTTACAGGAGTTATACACGGAATCAACAACACTTACTGCTATTACTGGTTTTGTTTATATTATATTTAAATAAAAGAGACGGAGGTACATACCATGAAGATAATATGCTCGAAGGAAAACCTTCTTGAAGGGATCACCGTAGTACAGAAGGCGGTCTCGACAAAAACAACCCTTCCAATACTTGAAGGTATCCTGCTTGAAGCTGATGAAAAACTGAAGATGACCGGAAACGACCTCGAAATAGGGATAGAATGCTACGTGGAGGCTGACGTCAGGAGAACAGGATCCATAGTATTGAGCTCGAGGATGTTCGGAGATATCATAAGGAGACTCCCGGAATCCGAAGTAATGATTGAAGTCAAGGAAAACAATGCGGTTTCAATTGAATGTGAAAATTCATTATTCGAAATAAAGGGAATAGCTCCTGAGGGTTTCCCTGCAATACCTTCCGTCAATAAGGAAAATGGAGTAAGGATGAGCCAGAGAATAATAAAGGATATGATAAAGCAAACGATCTTTGCCGTAAGTACCGACGAGAACAGACCTATTCTTACAGGTTCGCTTTTCGAGTATAAAGCCGGAAAGTTCACTATAGTATCGATCGATGGTTACAGGCTGGCGCTGCGCATGATGTCTACGGAAAATGAGACCGGAGACAGGAACCTGGTGATCCCGGGCAAAACTCTCAATGAGATATCAAAGATAATACAGGCTGTAGATGATGACCTTTATATATACACTACGGATAATCAGATACTTTTTGATATGGGAAACTGCATACTGGTTTCAAGACTTCTGGAAGGAGAGTATTTGAACTATAACGGTATAATTCCTAAAGAGCACGAAACTAAAGTAACTGTAAATACAAAGGAGCTTCTGGCTTGTTTTGAAAGAGCATCCCTTGTTATTACCAACGACGAGAGAAGATATCCTGTGCGCCTGAATATATCGGATGACAAGATAGTGATAACGTCAAATACAGAAGTCGGAAATGTCCGTGAAGAAATCAGGACGGAAATGGAAGGCCTTGAACTGGAGATATCGTTCAACCCGAGATATTTTGTTGAGGCATTGAGAGTAATCGAAAACGAAATGGTCAATATTTATTTTACGACTAGTATTGGACCATGCACTATAAAACCCTTACAGGGTGAAGAATTTGCGTATCTGGTACTTCCGATAAGAAAATAGGAAAGCAGGTAGTATCGATGCAGAAAATCAAAATAAACACAGAATTTATCAAGCTTGAGCAAATGATGAAGTTCTCAGGCATCGTAGGCAGCGGATCAGACGCGAAGGTTCTGATAGGTAACGGAGAAGTCAAGGTGAACGGCAATACGGAGCTGCAGCGAGGGAAAAAATTACGCGCCGGCGATGTGGTAGAATTTGAGGGACAAAGCTATATTATTGATTTTGCTGCAACAAGTCGATCTTAAACACGAAACGACTTGTTGCATGCAGCCGATGGCATATTAGGCTGCATAGGCTGAAGCATAAAAGCGTCCCAATATGCTTCAGCCTGCAAAATCAATGGATTGCACAAAAGCATTTCAGTATAGGGAGCCTATTCTGAAATGCTCCCTGCGATCTCAGGTTCCATGGCTTGCAGGGGAAAGTCGACTATAAGCTGGAAAACGACTTTATTGCAGTGCAATCATATTATTGAATAGAGACAGTAAATCAATAATTTTAAGGCGTTACAGCTGCCGGAGGAAAGATCTTTGCAGATAAGGAATCTCAAATTAAAGAATTTCAGAAATTACGATCGTCTGGATATGGATTTTTCCGACTCGTTCAATATAATATACGGCAATAATGCGCAGGGCAAGACCAACATAATAGAAGCCGTATTTTTATGTGCTTCCGGCCGTTCTCACAGAACTTCGAAGGATCAGGAGCTATTAAAAAGCGGTGAGCCGGAATTTGAAATAAGGCTCCAGTTCGTAAAAGAAACTATAAACGAAGAGATCAGAATCAATTTCAATAATGAAGAGCGGAAGAAAATCAAAATAAACGATATTCCGGTGAAAAAAATGGGTGACTTGATGGGCCATCTCAATGCAGTAATATTTTCACCTGAGGATCTCTTCATAATAAAGCAGGGTCCGGCTGAAAGAAGGAGATTTATAGATATTACTCTAAGTCAGCTAAGACCCTCTTATTTCTATGACCTTCAGCAGTACGCGAAGATACTTTTTCAGAGAAATAGCCTTCTCAAGAGAATAACAGTGCAGAGAAATCTCGAAGATACGCTGGAGGTTTGGAACAAGCACCTTGTAAAGACAGGATCACGAATAGTAAAAGCCAGAAGGAAATTCATAGGGGATCTTTGCGGGTTCGCATCAGCCAGACATGAAAAGCTTACAAATCATGAAGAAAAATTGCAGCTTAAATATAGCCCGTCTTTTGAATTATTCGACGAAAGTAAAGACGAAGAAATTGAAAAAATCTTTTATGATACGGTTGAAAGAAACAAAGATAACGAGATCCGTAGAGGTACAACTGTTGTGGGACCTCACAGGGATGATATAGATATAATATTGAATGGTGAAAGTACAAAGGTTTATGGATCACAGGGGCAGCAAAGAACTGCGGTGCTTTCAATGAAGCTTGCAGAGATCGATCTTATGAAGGAAGAAAGCGGGGATTTTCCTGTACTATTACTGGATGATGTCCTGTCGGAGCTAGATGACAGGAGAAAAGAATATCTTCTCGAAAATATATCCGGTTTGCAGACCTTCATAACGTGCACGGATCTTAATTTTTATAGAATGGAAGGTCCTGCTGCATCTATATTTCATATCGATAACGGCAGTATTTTAAAATAAAAATGATATAAAATATTAAAAGAAACAAATGGCAATCATTTGCACTGTAATATTATTTACGATAGAATATATAGTACAAATGAAGACGGAGGATTCATATGTTTATTCATATTGGAGGAGACATTGTGATCCCTATGAAAAACGTGATCGCAATACTCGATATTGAAACGACAACCTTATCCAAGGATACGAAGGAATTCCTGAGAATAGCGGAGGAAGAGGGCTTTGTCGAGGCTATATCTGAGGATCTTCCAAAAACATTTATAATAACTGAGGTAGATAAGAAGAGCAAGATTTATCTATCTCCAATTTCATCGGTCACTCTTCACAAGCGTTCCGAGTATATAGATGGTATTTCCAATATATAATAATATTTCTTTTAGTGTACAAACAGCAGGAGGAAATTATGGACGAGATAAACAACAATAATGTTAAATATGATGAAAACCAGATACAGGTTTTGGAAGGATTGGAAGCAGTAAGAAAAAGACCTGGAATGTATATAGGGAGCACTTCGTTGAGAGGTCTGCACCACCTGGTTTACGAAATCGTAGCAAACAGCGTCGACGAGGCTCTTGCGGGAAGGTGCGATTCGATCGAGGTAGTCGTAAACAAGGATAACTCGATAACTGTCACCGACAACGGCAGCGGTATTCCTGTCGGGATACATCCAAAAATGGGGATACCAACAGTCGAGGTCGTCCATACCATACTTCACGCCGGCGGAAAATTCGGTGGCGGAGCATACACCGTGTCAGGAGGCCTTCACGGAGTCGGAGCTTCTGTTGTAAATGCATTGTCGGAATATCTCGAAGTCAAGGTAAAAAGGGACGGAAAGATATACAGGCAAAGATATGAAAGAGGAAAGACGGTAACTCCGCTTGAAGTTGTAGGAGAAGCAAATGAAACGGGTACAAGGACAACCTTTAAACCGGACCCGGAGATATTCGAGGACACTGTTTTCGATTTTGATGCGATGATCAGCAGATACAGAGAAATGGCATTTTTAAACAAAGGGATAAAGATTAAACTCATCGATGACAGACCTGATGAGAGAGTTGAAAAAATGCTTCATTATGAAGGCGGTATAGTATCCTTCGTAGAGTATATAAACAAGGACAAGGAAGTACTTCACGATCTGCCGATATATATTTCCGGGGAAAAGGACTCTTCGGTATGTGAAATAGCAATGCAGTACAATGATCGCTATGTCGAGAACACGTTCAGCTACGCTAATAATATTGCGACTACCGAAGGCGGAACACATCTGACAGGTTTCAAAACGGCGATCACAAAGGTAATTAATGATTACGCAAGAAAATATAATATGATCAAGGAAAATGACAAGAACCTTATGGGAGAAGACGTAAGAGAAGGACTTACGGCGATCATAAGCGTAAAGCTGCTTGAGCCGCAGTTCGAAGGGCAGACTAAAACGAAACTGGGGAACAGCGAAATAAGAGGCCTTGTAGAAAATATTGTTACTGAAAAGCTGACTGATTATTTCGAAGAAAACCCATCGGTTGCAAGGATCGTAATGGATAAGTGCCTGACAGCGTCCAGAGCACGGGAAGCTGCAAGGAAAGCGAGAGAACTTACAAGAAGAAAATCAGCACTCGAGTCGACAACATTGCCGGGGAAATTGGCTGACTGTTCTGATAAGGATCCTGCAAACTGTGAGATATATATCGTTGAAGGTGATTCGGCAGGAGGCTCTGCAAAACAGGGCAGGGATAGAAAGTATCAGGCCATATTACCTCTTTGGGGTAAAATGCTCAATGTTGAGAAATCAAGAATTGATAAGGTTTATGAAAACGAAAAACTTTTGCCTGTAATTACGGCATTGGGAGCAGGGATCGGACAGGACTTTGATGTTTCGAGACTTCGTTATGACAGGGTTATAATAATGGCCGATGCTGATGTAGATGGTGCGCATATAAGGACATTGCTGCTCACATTCTTTTACAGGTATATGAAGCCGCTGGTCGAGAACGGTCATGTATATATTGCAAGGCCACCACTGTTCAAGGTCTATAAGGGAAAAGAAGAGTATTATGCTTTTTCGGACAAAGAAGTAGAAACCATTCAAAAGGATAGGAACTGGAAAAAGGAAGACTGTGATATACAGAGATATAAAGGCCTTGGTGAAATGAGTGCGGAGCAGCTCTGGGAAACAACGATGAATCCGGAAACAAGGACTATGCTAAAGGTAGAGCTTGAGGATGCCGTTGCAGCTGATGAGATATTCACAATACTGATGGGAGATAAAGTAGAGCCGAGGAAAGATTTTATACAGGAAAACGCAAAATATGTTACGAATCTTGATGTATGATCAGTCAACATATTTACAAGAACGTAATCGAACCGCAAGGTGATAAAAGCGTTAATTAAAGTAAATTGTTTTATGTTTCACGTGAAACATTATCCTGTAACATAGAAATTGTGCGGTTGGGAGGCTGATCAGCCTCCTTTGTCTTTCATTTACTTTATTTTAATAATGCTGATATATCTTGTGATACTTGCCGGATTTTTAAATATAATATTAGGCAAGCAAATATACAGTGATAATCGATATCAGGTATCAATTGTCCGGTGATATTTGACGATTAAATATCACGTGTTGCATTTTATCACTTTATGTTATAATTAGAACGAGTTTATCAGATTGGCGAAAAACTTGTTGTTTTTCTATTTTATTGTAATGTTAGGAGTGAATCTTTTGGCCAAGGTAATCGCGATAGCTAACCAGAAAGGCGGAGTAGGTAAAACTACGACTGCGGTAAATTTGAGTTCCTGCCTTGCATACAAGGGTAAGAAAGTTGTGATTATCGATATCGACCCTCAGGGGAATACTACAAGCGGACTTGGGATCGATAAAAAGGTCATAGACAAATCCATCTACGAAGTTATCATAAACGATGTAAATATTGAAAATGCTCTTATGAAAACAGCTGTCGATAATCTTTACATTTGTCCTTCAAATATTCAGCTTGTTGGCGCTGAAGTTGAGCTTGTATCTGTAATATCAAGAGAAACCAGGATGAAGGTGGCTATTGAAGAAATACGAAAAAAGTATGATTATATACTTATCGACTGCCCGCCATCATTAGGCCTTCTTACCTTGAACGCATTGACAGCGGCGGATACGATACTCGTACCGATACAATGTGAGTATTATGCACTTGAAGGGCTGAGCCAGCTTATGAATACCGTTAAACTGGTGCAAAGGCATCTGAATCCTTCACTGGACGTAGAAGGTGTCGTACTTACGATGTTCGATGCGCGTACAAATCTTTCTATTCAGGTAGTCGAAGACGTAAAAAAATATTTCAGAAACAAGGTATACCGGACGGTTATTCCAAGGAATGTTCGCCTGAGCGAAGCGCCAAGCTTCGGCATGCCTATCATACTGTACGATCCGAAATCGAAAGGGGCCGAATGTTATCTTGAGTTAGCCCAGGAAGTTATAGATTACTCGACGGAGGCAGGCAGGTAATATGAAAAAGGGATTGGGAAAAGGGCTCGGAGCACTTATTACATCTGTAGAGACGGATGATACCGGCGTAAGAGAATTAAGAGTCACTGATATAGAACCAAACAGTAGCCAGCCGAGAAAGTATTTCAATGATGAAAAACTCTCACAGCTTGCAGAATCGATAAAACAGCATGGCGTTGTACAACCGCTTATTGTCCAGCGTGATGGAGATACTTATAAGATAGTAGCCGGCGAAAGGCGCTGGCGCGCTTCGAGACTTGCCGGACTGCAGACTGTGCCCGCCATTGTCAGAGATCTTTCGAATAAACAGGTAATGGAGATCGCATTGATTGAAAACCTGCAGCGCGAAGACCTCAATCCTATTGAAGAGGCGGAGGCTTACGACAAACTTATCAACGACTTTGAGATGACGCAGGAGGAAATTTCGGCGACAGTCGGAAAAAGCAGACCTGCTATCGCCAATTCACTGAGATTGCTATCTCTTCAGGAAAAAATAAAAACAAAGCTGATAGATGGTGAGATTACCAGTGGCCATGCTAGAGCAGTATTATCGTTGAACGATACCACGCTACAAATGAAAGCAGTCGAAGAGGTTATAAAAAAGGAACTAAATGTGCGTGACACCGAACTTTTGGTGAAGCGCCTTACCAAGCAGAAAACAATAAAAAAGACAGAAGCGACTGATGTGGAATATCGTGCGATTGAAGAAAGATTCAGAGACGTGTTTGGCACTAAGGTCAAAATAATGAATAATAGAAAAAACGGGAAGATACTGATCGAGTACTACTCATTGGACGAGCTGGACAGGATCATCACATTGGTGGAAAAAATAGATAAAAACAGCCATAAATAGCCACCTCACAGAATGGCATTCAAGACGCTATTTGACATAAGGCAATATGATATCATAAATAGATGGTCATGGCGCTTGAAAAAGAAAATAGACCTGCCTATGAACGTGGAACTAAAATGATAAATGTTTCACGTGAAACAAAGTCTAAGGATAAAGGATATAAGAGGTTTTTAATAAGGAGAATCTATTATGGAAGAGTTGCTTGGAATTTCATACCAATGGCTAATATTGATCGGGGTCAATTTCTTTATAATATTGTTACTTTTTATCATGAATCTTGCGAACAGATCAAATATCAAGAAGTTAAAATCCAAGTATAATAAGTTTATGAACGGTTCGAGCGGGGCAAGTATAGAAGATGTGCTAAACGACTGCATCGAAAAGGCGAACGCCGTAGCCGACAAGAACAAGGATATTGAATATCAGTTGAACACCGTAAGAAGGAACATGTATTACTGCGTACAGAAAGTCGGGGTCATACGTTACAATGCTTTCGATAATGTTGGCAGCGACCTCAGTTTTTCAATTGCGATACTTGATAATAACGATGATGGCTTTGTCCTGAGCAGTTTGTACTCAAGGGACAGTTCCTCTACATACGCGAAGCCTGTTACGGGCGGCAAGTCAAAGTATGCGCTATCGGCCGAGGAAATTAAAGCTGTTGATACAGCAAGAAAGACGCACATGTCCAACAGTTATTCCGAGTGATCGAAAAAGGTTTCTTAGGGGATGAAAAAATGAGTGAGAATAGAAAATCAAATGTATGGCTCTATGCTGTCATACTTTTTACCAGCGCTTTTATTGTGCTTGTATTTGCCGGACTAAGTCAGATCAAAATGAATAAAAATCTTAGTGATTACAGGAGCCAGGTTTACAACACAGAAAATGAGAAGAATAAATATCAGCAGAATTTCTCCAGCGCCCAGGAAATGAACCAAAAACTGAATGATCAAATAAGCGCGCTGGAAGATGAGATATTTGCATTAAACAACATGATCAGCAGTTTAAATAATGAAAATTCTGTTCAGAATGAAGTAATACAGAAGAAGAGCGAAGCTGAAGAAAAC
This sequence comes from Bacillota bacterium, assembly GCA_023411715.1. Classification (GTDB taxonomy): domain Bacteria; phylum Bacillota; class Clostridia; order Acetivibrionales; family DTU013; genus JAEYOM01. The sequence goes on from JAEYOM010000201.1 coordinate 19,835, forward strand.
TTTCACAGGGTACTGTCGGAATATCTGAAGGGAAACGTAACTGTAGCTGCCGGAATGCTTGCATCGGTAGATTCCAGCTTGTTTACCGGTAAGGACCTGGAGGCATTTAATGCTTTGGATATTAAAGTCAGGAGCGAAGCCGGCAAGATATTGTACGACGAGGGGTATAAATTGTACAAGCAGGCAAAATACTCGGAAGCAGCTGTAAAGCTTGGCCTATCCTTCGGATATGCAAAAAAGGAAGTCTTTTCGGATAATTGTCTTTTTTACCTAGCCTGGGCCGAGAAGAAGACCGGCAATAAAGCAGCTGCTGTAAATCACATGAGACAGCTGGTACAGGCATACCCTGAAAGCGGCTATTTAAAAGGCGCAAAAAGTTTTATAAATAGATATAGTTAAGAGGAACTTGTACAAAAGAATACTTATTTAATTTTACCATTAAAGTGACTGCAATTAACGGAGAGATATAAATGTTGGATATAAAACAATTACGCAGTAATCCTGAGCTTTTGCAGAGGGCATAGGTCAAAAGCAAAGGCAAAGTTTGGCACCGATGGATTTATGGCTTTGGACGTAAAAAGGCGCGAGCTGATTTATAAAACAGAACAGATGAAGAGCAAGCAGAACGCAGACTCAAAGCTGATAACGCAGTATAAAAAGGAAGGTAAAGACGTTGCCGCTCTCATGGAGGAGATGAAAGTCCTTTCGAGTGAAGTTACGGAACTCGATCAGCAGATAAAGGAAGTTGATGATCAGATTACCGCGCTCCTTATGACGATGCCGAACATTCCCAATGAAAGTGTTCCGGCCGGAGACAGCGACGCAGACAACCAGGAGATCAGGAAATGGGGTACTCCGGTCAAATTTGATTTCGAACCCAAGGCTCACTGGGATATAGGCGAAGCATTGGATATCCGGCCCGATCTAAGCTATGATGCAAGCTATGGTGCCCCAGAATGTTACAGAATCAAGGTGTTGACAAAGCAGCAGGCATATAGTAGAATATAGTACGTCGCTCGATTAAGGCATGGAGAGATGGTCGAGTTGGTTTAAGGCACCGGTCTTGAAAACCGGCGTAGTCGCGAGGCTACCGTGAGTTCGAATCTCACTCTCTCCGCCACAGCAATACAAACAATATTATATTTTTTGATATTTCGAACTTGGAGAAGTACCCAAGCAGGTCGAAGGGGACGGTTTGCTAAACCGTTAGTAGGGGCAACTCTAGCTGGGGTTCGAATCCCCACTTCTCCGCCACAATTTGTCTGAAAAGCCTTGCATAGCAAGGCTTTTCAGTATTTCCACCCAGAAATTCCAATGCGTTTGCGCCATGTGTATATAAAACAGTGCCTCGGAATCATTTTCCTCGCATCTATTAAACAAATCGTTAAAGTGTTAAGCACATCGTTAAAATGTATATAAAACTACTATCAAAATTTGTATTCTATAATGTAATGCTAGAAGTTTTACAGGGGGTATTATAATGCAAAAAATATCGGTTGATTTACTTGAGCCTGCAATCGCATTTGACAGAAGCTTTCAAAAATGCATAGGATCATGCCATGCTTACCTCGCACTAAGGGAGGACTACAGGGAACACCTTCGCAAGATACAAAAGGAGATAGGCTTTAAATATATACGATTTCACGGGGTTTTATGCGATGGTGTTGGTATCTATAATGAAGATCAGGAAGGAAAGCCTTATTTTAATTTTCAGAATCTCGATAAAATATATGACTTTCTTCTTGATAATGATATCAAACCTTTTGTCGAGTTTGGTTTCATGCCTGAACAGCTTGCAAGCGGCCAGCAATATTGCTTTAAATATAAAGGTTACATAAGTCCGCCTAAGGATTATGGCAAGTGGAACAGTCTGATAAATGCCTTTGTTCGGCACTGTATTGAAAGATATGGCCTGGAGGAGGTAATTACCTGGCGCTTCGAGGTATGGAACGAACCCAATCTCGATTATTTTTGGGCCGGCAGCATGGAGGACTATTTTGCTTTGTACAGTAATACCGCAGATACAGTTAAAAGAATAGATAAAAGGCTGAAGGTCGGAGGTCCGGCAACTGCGGGAAATGCCTGGATACAGGAGATAATCGATTTCTGCGCAAAAGAAAATACACCCTTGGATTTTATTTCATCACATCACTACAGCGCTGATGCAGTGTTGGATTTAAACGGGAATAAAACCGCGGTATTCACACCTCAGAATCTTTTTACAAAAACCATTAAAGAAAATACTGTTGATAAGGTCCGCAATTCAATATTTAATAAGGCTGAAATACATTATACCGAATGGAATGCCACCCCGGTACACGAGGATGTGTATGGTAAGGATTCCGAATTCAATCCTGTTTTTGTCCTTCAGACTATTAAAGATGCAGCTGGGCTGCTGGATTCATTTTCATACTGGACTTTCTCGGATATATTCGAGGAATCAGGTCCGGGCCTGACGCCTTTTAGCGGTAAATACGGCCTCTTAAACTTACATGGTATTAAAAAACCGGTATACCATGCATTTAAATTTTTATCGGATATGTACGATAATGAAATTCCCACGTATGCCGATTCTGTTCGTATTACGAAATCTTTATACGGTGAATATAAAATACTGACATGGAACATGCCCGAAGTGGAAACATCGGACTTAACCGGCGGGGAGTGGAAGTTAAAGGAAAAAAAGTATGATGAAGTGATCCGTTTGAAAAATATCAACGGAACATATAGAGTCAAAGGATATTTGGTAAACAGGGATAATGGCAACTCCTTCAGAAAGTGGCAGGAGATGGGTTCGCCGCAATATCTGGGTAAATATGATATTGAAGCATTAAAAAAAGTATCGGAACCTTTATGCTTTGTGGATAAGATCGAGACTTGCGAGGGCGCTCTTGACTTATGCCATACATTGAGTGAATGCTCTTTTATTTACTACACTATTGAAACAGTATAAGCATTTCCGACTTTGCATTTTCTGTGATTGAATTCTAGAGTTATCTGGAATGCTCCAGAAATACCTTATTAATGGAGAAGGCGACAGGATGACTAAATGCGAGCTTAAAAAGGAAGTATGCACGGCTATTGATGATCACAGGGAAGACATACTCAGTATAGGAAGATCGGTTTTTTTAAATCCGGAAATGGGATATAAGGAGTACAGAACGTCGGAGCTGGTAAAGAACGTCTTTTCCCTGTTATCCATTGAATATTGTGACGGCTTGGCCATAACTGGAGTGAAAGCTACTCTGAAAGGCAGGAATAACCTATGTAAAGCGGCGGTTCTGGGTGAAATGGATGCGATACTATGCCCCATGCACCCTAGATCTGATAAAATAACAGGCGCAGCCCATGCCTGTGGGCATAATGCCCAGATCGCCGCCATGCTGGGAGTAGCCATGGGGTTTGTAAAAAGCGGAGGGATGAAGTACCTTGACGGTGACATCTCCTTTATGGCTGTTCCCGCTGAAGAATTTGCAGAGCTTGAATTCAGACAGGGGCTGAAGGAAAGCGGAAAGATAGGCTTTTTAGGCGGGAAGCAGGAACTAATCCGGCTGGGAGCATTTGACGATATCGATATGGCAATGATGGTTCACTGCCAGGCGGATACCCCTGCATGTAACGTGTTTATACATGGAAGGAGCACTGGTTTTATTGGTAAAATGGTCCGGATCATAGGCAAGGAAGCTCATGCGGGAGCAGCGCCCCATGAAGGGGTCAACGCGCTGAATGCAGCCATGGCTGCACTCATGTGCATCAATGCTCAGCGGGAAACCTTCAGGGATGAAGATCATATACGGGTTCACCCAATTATCACTAAGGGCGGGGATCTGGTGAACATTGTACCGGCGGATGTAAGAATGGAGACCTATGTGAGGGGAAAAAGCATTGATGCGGTGCTCGATGCCAACAGAAAAGTTAACATGGCCATCCGGGGCGGTGTATATGCGATAGGAGCAGAGGCGGAAATAACGGAGCTGCCGGGCTATCTTCCGCTAAATCAGGATTCCGGCATGGGGGAGTTTTTTAAAAGCAATGTGGCGGAACTGGAAGGGGTCGGGAGTATTGAGGAAGGCATTGATATGTTTGGGTCTACGGACATCGGGGATCTGAGCAGTATCATTCCTGTAATACAGCCGACCATGGGCGGATACAAAGGGCAGGCCCACAGCCGTGATTTTCAGATTGCGAATGAAGAAGCCGCTTATATTTTACCGGCTAAAGCAATGGCTATGACAATTATTGATCTTTTGTGGAACGGGGCGGAGGAAGCGGTAAAAATAAAGCAGAGTTATCAACCGCAATTTACTAGGGAAACCTACTTGAATTTGTGGGAAAGACTGATCGGGAGCGAAAAACCGGAGGGAATACATTGAACGTATTTGATATCATTGGTCCGATAATGGTGGGACCCTCCAGTTCCCATACCGCAGGAGCGGTAAGAATCGGAAAAGTAGCCAGGCTGATCCTTGAGGAGGAACCTGTGGAAGCGCAGATTCTCCTGTTCGGTTCATTCGCAAAGACATTCCGGGGGCACGGCACCGACCGTGCTTTGGTGGCTGGGCTGATGGGCTTCGGCGTTGACGATGCGCGTATTAAGAATAGTCTGGATACAGCTGAACAACGCGGAATAAAACTCAATTTTGAAACGGCCGACCTGGACCAGATACATTCCAATACCGTCTGCATCCGCGTCAGAGGACGGAGCGGCAAGGCTGTCACCGTCAAGGGGGCTTCCATCGGAGGGGGCAATATTCTCATTACCGGAATAGATGAAATCAGTGTGGAGTTTTCCGGACAATATTACACATTGGTGGTCGTTCATAAGGACGAGCCTGGTATTATAGCTGCTGTTACCCTCATTCTTGCTTCTGTGAAAATAAACATCGCTTTTATCAAAGGGTATCGCACGCTCAAGGGAGACAAAGCAATTATGATCATTGAAGCAGACCAGTCCATACCGGGGGAAATCACGGCTGAAATAAAGCGAATACATAAAGTCTCAACAGCCATAGTAATAGAGCCTGTAGCAGGAGAATGAAAGTTATGAGGGAAATGGCAAGTATCAAAGATTTGGTAGAGAAAGCTGCCGGCTGTGGCAAAAGAATTTCCGATATCGCTCTCGAATGGGAGTGCCGGACCATGGAAAAGACTCCGGAGGAGCTTCGGGATAAAATGCGGAACAGATTATCTGTAATGAAACAGGCCGTACATGATGGATTGCAGCCCGGATTAAAATCGGCCAGCGGTCTTAGCGGCGGTGATGCTCTGAAACTTAAACAGGCTGTGGATAAAAAGGCTACCTTTGCTGATCCTCTGTTGGATAAAATTCTTGTGAAAGCATTGGCTGTATCCGAGCTTAACGCATGTATGGGAAGAATAGTTGCTGCGCCTACCGCAGGCTCATGCGGTATTATTCCCGCGGTTCTTCTTAGTGCAATGGAGGAAAGAGGTATTCCGGAAGAACGGATTATTATGAGCCTGTTTACTGCCGGTGTAATAGGAAAGGTTATCGCCACGCAATCGGGTATTTCAGGCGCGGAAGGCGGCTGCCAGGCTGAGTGCGGAAGTGCATCTGCAATGGCGGCGGCGGCTCTGGTCGAGGCAATGGACGGGACTCCGGCTATGGCTGCAAATGCCTGTGCAATTGTTTTGAAAAGTACCCTGGGTTTGGTCTGTGATCCGATAGCCGGGTTGGTAGAGGTTCCCTGTATAAAACGAAATGCCATGGGCGCCGTATATGCTTTAGCTGCTGCAGAAATGGCTCTGGCCGGAATTGAGAGTGTCATACCGGCGGATGAGATCATCATGGCTGTGAAATCGGTAGGAAAGCTGATGGCCCCGGCATTGAAGGAAACTGCCGAAGGGGGGCTGGCAGCAACTCCGACCGGAAAGAGACTGGCAAATGAAATACTTAGCTGACTTTGTACAACCGCATTGAGGAAAAGGCCTGCAGCTACCCATTGACAATTTTACATAAAGTATGCAATAATCCAACCTGTAAATGCAAATTAAAGCAGAAGGGTTTATGTGAATCGATATGCCGTTCTTAAAAACTCTTCGTTTCAAGGTATCATTACTGTTTCTTGCAATTATGCTGCTGCTTGAGATAGCACTGCTGTATTACAATTTTTATGCGATCCGAACAGTGCGTAATCAAGTAGCAGAGTCCTATATGAAGCTGCTGCCTTCCATAGTCGGAAAAATGGACGATTCTCTCGGCGAGGTCAGGGATTATCTGATCGGCACTATAAATCTCAACAGCGACAATGCGGATATCGTAAGCTTTGATCTTAGTCTCAAAGGCAGTACTGAGTATTATTACAGCATGTCAAATATATCACGTAAATTCAGCAAGGACATTAATTACTCTGGAATGGTTGTTGACAGTCTTTTCGTGTATTCTCAGCACAATGATGAACTGGTATCATACACGGCGGCTTTTACCGACAGCAAAAGGGATTACGAAAAAATTAACAGAGGTTTGATAGGCTTGTCACGTATGGCAGCCGAAAAAGGCACGGATTCATTATGGAAGGTAGATATGACGGGCGATGAGCCGGGTCTGGTCTGTATCATAGGTAATTCGGCCGGATGCTTTATCGGCGCAAAGATCGATATCAAAAGATTTCTTGTAAAATATAGTACCGAAGAGAATGAAAAAATCGGGGCCGTGATTACGGACCGAGACCGGAAAATCTTATTTTCCACTAATACCGGAATACCCGGCAAAACCATTATTGCCAGGTATGGTAACTTGCGTGAGGCAGGTTTTGAGACAGTCAGCGTACCTGAGAACAGCGATAGATATCTCGTAATCGCACAACCGGCCAATAACGCCGGAATAGTCTATGCACAACTGATCAACGAGCAGGTACTGACCAAGAATTTTGACTTTTTTAAAATTATGATCGTTATCCTTCCCGTAAGCCTGCTTGTTATTATGCTGGTTTATTTTGCATTTCTGCAGGGTATCCTTATTAAGCCCTTGAAAGAACTGGTCAAAGGTATGAAGCGAATCATGCGGGGTGAACTGGAAGTAAGGATCGATGACAGAGGGCCGGAAGAATTCCGGCTTGTTATAAACACCTTCAATAGTATGGTTTCCCAGATACATAAGCTCAAAATCGATATCTATGAAGGTGAGCTTAAAGCGAAAAATGCGGAGCTTAAGGCGGCAAATTCAGATCTTAAGGCGGCAAACGCAGAATTGGAAGCAAGAGAATCGGAACTGAGAAGCATGCAGATGCAAATTAATCCACATTTTTTTGCAAATAGTCTGAATATTGTCTATAACCTAGCGGCGCTGAAGGATATCAAAGCAGTCCAGAAAATGTCCATATACCTCTCAAATTATTTCCGGTACCTGTTGCAGATAGGCAATTCCATGACGGAACTCCGGCGTGAGATGGATTTTATCCATAATTATCTCGGGATACAGAAGATCAGGTTTACGATGCGCCTGGAATCTGAAATATCGGTTCCTGAGCAGTATATGACGCAGAAGCTCCCTCCTTTGCTGCTTCAGCCTTTTGTCGAGAACTCCATTGTTCATGGTTTCAAAGACAACGGTCAGACTCTCAGGATCAGGATCTCAGCGGAACCTGATCCGGAGTTTCCCGATAAATCATATATTATACGAATACAGGATAACGGCAGGGGCTTCTCCGATGAGAATATCAGCATTCTCAGCGACCAGGAACGAGACGAAAGCGGAGGCGGAAAACATATAGGGATCCGGAACATAATGAACCGTCTTAATATAACGTTCGGTGATACTGCAAAGCTCCTGCTGGGTAATGGCGAGGACGGCGGGGCAATCGTAAAGCTCTGGCTCCCGATCAATACGGGTAAATCAGGAGAGGATGGCGACGGGAATGTTTAGCCTGCTTGTTGTGGATGATGAAGAATTCGCGGTAAAGGGGATCACACAGGGTATCTATTGGAAGGGTATAGGAATCACTGATATTTATGAGGCATATGGCGCCGCTTCCGCAAAGGAGATCATCAGTTCAGAGCATATTGACGTTGCAATCTGCGATATAGAAATGCCGGGGTGCAACGGAATCGAACTGCTAAAATGGATACGGGAGAATTCCTGTGAAACAAAAACCATAATTCTGACCGGGCATGCGGACTTTCAATATGCTCAGAAGGCAGTGCAGCTCAACTGCGATGATTATTTGCTCAAGCCTGTGGAACATGAGCACCTTAAACAGGTTGTGTCGGAAACGCTGCAGGTAATTCAAAATGAAAGGGAACAGATCGACCGGACGGAAGCCTATCGTAAGTATTTCAGCATGTGGGAATCTCAAAAGCCCGCATTTATTGAGCATTATTGGCGGGACATTCTGGACGGCAGGGTTGTGTCTGCGGAAAAGGATTTTTACGATACATTCCGGTTGTATGGGATTCCGATGGATGATAGGTCCTATATCCGGCTGGTTTTATTGAAGGCGGAACAATGGACAGATACCTATGATGCCGGAAAGAGAGATGTAATCGGGCTGGCTATACGAAATATGGCTTCCGAAATACTTTTCAAGCCGGCGGACGGTGTAATTGTTCAGGATCAAAACAGGGACACAGTAGCGGTATATTATTGTATGGATACTGAAAAGACGGATCCGGCGCAGGAAAAGGAGTTGGAGGAGAAGTGCCGGAAGCTGATCGCAACATGTAATGAGGAATTGAAGTGTTATCTGTCCTGTTATATTGGCGAACCGGTCGGTATATGCTCGACTGCGAAAGCTTATCAAAAGCTTGTGGAGGTAGAGCGTGAAAATATCAACAGGTCCAATAGTGTTACATTGCAAAGAGAGGCTTGTGAAAATGTAAAGCGCTTGAATAGGGTGCCTCAATTCTTAGAATGGGGTTTGCTGCTGGAGCTTGGGCGAAAAGAAGAACTGCTGAAACAGATACATCATTTTCTATACAATGCCGATAATGAAAATGCATCCCGCGAGTTGCTGGACTCTTTTTACCACGGGATAATGAGCATGCTGTATGCGCTGCTGCATCAAAACGGAATATCCCTTAACAGCGTACTGTCTTCGAAGGCACTGGTGAAGGAAGGGCTGGAGGCGGGTACCGTACATCAGGCGGAAAAATGGGCTTGCACAACCATCGGAGAAGTAGAACGGTACTATAGTGAATTTAGAAAATCCGAGTCGTTTATTGTCAGTGAAATAAAGAACTATATTGAAAAGAATATTTATTGCGGCTTTACACGGGAGGATGTCGCTTCGGCACTGCATTTCAATCCGGATTACCTCTCAAGGGTATTTAAAAAGGAAACTGGAAAGATACTTTCCGACTATATCACATTCTGCCGGATTAAGGCGGCAAAAAAGCTGTTGGAGGATACCGGCGACAAGATAGGAGATATAGCCGACAGACTCGGGTATAGCCAATTCTCCCACTTTGCAAAAGTGTTTCGAAGCATAACCGGTATGTCGCCGCAGGAATACCGAAAGAGCTTCAGAAAGTCTTTGTAGGTCGGAATAATGTCAAAAAGGTATGTCTCTTGTATAGAAGCGATTCCGCGGGTTATGTTACATTGATTATGTTGCAACAAACAATTTCTCCAAAGGATTGGTAAATCAATGGAACAGCGGAATACCGCAATTTACGGCGTTAAACCGACGGCTTTGCAAAAGGGAATGTTCGTTAAAAACATAAGAAAGTACTGGGGACTGTTGCTGTTTACCGTTCCGGGACTGCTGGTCGTACTGATCAACAACTATTTGCCGATGGTCGGCCTGATCATGGCATTCAAACGGATCGACAATTCGTTGGGTATGTTTAAAAGTCCGTTCATAGGACTTGAAAATTTTAGATTCCTATTCGCAACGGATGCGTTCCGTATTACCAGAAATACTGTATTGTATAACCTTGTTTTTATTTTTGTCGGATTGGTTATCAATGTGGCGTTGGCGATTGCAATAAGCGAGCTTCACAGTAAATTCCTCTCCAAGCTTTATCAGACCATTATCATCTTTCCTTACTTCCTGTCCTATGTTGTGGTGGGGTACGTTGTTTATGCGCTTCTAAGTCCTGAATACGGCTTTGTAAACGAGGTGCTTGTGCCGGCTTTACATCTTGGGGAGATTGCATGGTATGAGGAGCCCAATTATTGGATAGTAATCCTGCCGCTGGTTAATTTCTGGGTCTCGGCGGGAATGGGAAGTATCATTTATCTTGCATCGCTGACCGGCATCGATTCTGCCCTCTATGAGTCGGCGATGATCGATGGGGCGAATAAACGGCAGCAGATTTTTCATATTACCATTCCGATGCTTACGCCGGTCATAATAGTCATGACGCTTTTAAGCCTCGGCAATATTTTCAGGGGAAATTTCGGTTTGTTTTACCAGGTAACGCTGAATAATCCCGCCCTGTATTCTACAACGGATGTTATCGATACCTATGTATACCGGTCGCTGATGACAATGCCGGATATGGGAATGACTACCGCGGCAAGCCTTTATCAGTCAGTGGTTGGCTTTGTTCTGGTCATGCTGTCCAATTTCGCAATAAGGAAAATAAGTCCGCAGGATGCATTATTTTAAGGAGTGATTATATTGACGGCCATGAAGCGTCAAAAGGCAGGTAATTCCATATCCGGCACCTCAAATATTATACTGAACCTGATCTTTATACTGTTCAGCCTGGCATGCATACTGCCGGTAATACTGATACTGTCGGTTTCGCTTACAGACGAGTCTTCTATTATCAACAACGGCTACAGGTACATCCCTGAGATTATCAGCACGGATGCATATTCCTTTTTGCTGAGCGATGTAAGCATGATCGGTAGGGCTTATGCCGTCACGATAGTTGTAACGCTGGCAGGCACGGTGCTTAATGTTATCATTAACGGAATGTACGCCTATTCGATTTCAAGGAAGGATTTCCCCTTCAGAAGCTTCTTCACTGTAATAATTCTGATCACGCTGTTATTCAGCGGAGGCGTGCCGACTTTCTATTATGTGTATGCAAGGCTGCTGCATGTGAAGGATACCCTGCTGGCTCTGATACTGCCGGGGTTGGGAAACGGATTTTATATAATAATCATGCGGACTTACTTCCGCCAGAATGTTCCGGCGGAAATCATCGAATCGGCAATGCTTGACGGAGCGTCGGAGGTAAAAACCTTCTTCAAGCTGGTACTGCCGCTTTCTCTGCCGATTTTGGCTACAATTGCGTTATTTTCCGCAATCTTTTACTGGAATGATTTCTTCAACAGCATGCTTTTCATTGAGGACAGCAGGCTGAATAACCTGCAGTATACCATGCAGAAGGCAATCATGAACCTGGACTTCATTAAACGCCAGCTCACCACGATGTACTCGGCCTCAGCCACGAATATTCAGAAGAGTATAGCGGGCGATGTGCCATCGGAGTCTGTCCGTATGGCCATGGTTATACTTGGAGTAGGTCCGGTAATTTTGATATACCCGTTCCTGCAAAGATACTTTATAAGGGGTCTTACAGTTGGTTCGGTGAAGGGCTGATCAAATAGTTTCAGTAGTTAAACCGGTATGAAACAGAACGATATAATATTGTCGAAAGTCTCTGCCGGTTAAAATAAAAGGAGGGTTACTATGAAAAGAACTGTCAAAACAATGTCCGTACTATTAGCTTTTTTAGTTTTAGCAGTGGGGATATTTACCGGCTGCGGTACGGGCAAAAATTCCGATGCGGCGGAAGCTCCGTCTTCCATGGCTGTAAGTACCGGTGAACATGCTGCGGCGGGGACCGGAGGCGGTGCGGAATTGGAGGAGGCCACACTGAACTTCTATTATCCAAGTACTCCGCAAAGAGATCAGAAGGCAGTATTTGACGAATTGAACAAAATGACTAAAAGCAAGTTTAATTGCACACTGGATTATAAGCCCACAGACTGGGCGCAGTGGCCTACTAAATACCCGATTTTACTGTCCTCCGGTGAAAAAGTGGACTTAATCTTTACATCAGGTTCAAATGGATTTTTTCAGGAGGTCCAAAAGAACTCCTTCCTGCCTTTGAATGAACTGCTTGAAAAGTACGGTAAGGACATCTCGGCCTCAATGCAGGATGGTTATTTGGATGCGACTAAAATTAACGGCAATATATACGCGATACCGGCCAATAAAGATATGGGGTGTGGCTGGGGTGCTTACTTCAATAAGGAAATGGCTGATAAAATCGGAGTGGATACTTCAAATATAAAATACCTTGGAGACCTGGAACCGTTACTGGCAAAGGCTAAGGATGGTTTGCCAGGCGTAACGCCCTTTTTTATCGGTGCGGATTCCGATCCATCATTGTTGTATGCTTCGACAAAGGAATGTGAGGATATAGGCTTTAGAAACCATACCAAGATTATCGCGATGGATGATTATATAGCGTATAGCTACGATACGGGCAAGGTGGCTCCCTTCTATGATATCCCGGAATATATCAATCAGTGCAAGCTTATGCGCTCATGGTTCCAAAAGGGTTATATCAATAAAGATTCTATCACTACGCAGGGTACAGCCCAGGATGCTATAAAAAATAAGAAGGCATTTATGATCCTAGGCAGCGTCATGCCGGGTCAAAAGGAGTCCTATGAGCAGACATACGGTATGAAGCTTTATGGTGCTGAGCTGATGCCTGGCATAAAGGAGACCTCGAGCCTGACAGGGGCGCTGACAGCTCTTCCGTCCCACTGCTCGAATCCGGAGAGAGCTATGATGGTACTGAATCTGGCATTCGGCGATAAAGAATTTATCAACACCTTTGCATTCGGCGTTAAGGACAGACATTATGTCATGAAGAGCGACAATGTAATTTCGCTTCCACAGGGTGCCGGAAGTGCTGAAGAGATCGGGTATAATCCGATAGTATACTGGGAAGCCGGAGATAATTTCAAGCTCTATACCTGGGATAATGAAAATCCGGATAGATGGAACCAGATAAAGGACTTCAACACTAAACTCATTAAGTCACAGCTGCTGGGCTTCTCACTGAATATTGAAAACATCAAGACTGAGGTAGCGGCGCATAAAAATGTGCTTTCAGAATTCAATAAGCTTCTGACGGTTGGTGCTGCAGACACTGATGAGGTTATTGCAAGAATGAAAAAAAAGGACAAGGCGGCAGGAATCGATAAAATCTGTTCTGAGATCGAAACTCAGGTACAGGCGTGGAAAGCTTCCCAAAAGTAGTACTACTAAACTGTAACAATAAGTATATACAGGATTCCCTCTTCTATCTGCCCGACTTTATATAAAACAAACTTGATTCGGCAGCTATGGAGGGAATCCCTATTATATACCCGAGATGTATATTGATTAAGTAAAGCGATATCATAAAGGAGGCAATTAAGATGCGTAGTATCCGATATGAACTTCTCAGGCCGGATGAAATTATTGCTGCAAAGGAGAAGTTTTCTGTAGTTTATCTGCCGGTCGCACCGTTGGAATGGCACGGACCGGCTCTCCCTATAGGCACGGATCCTCTCCTTATCGAGACGGTTGCCCGGCTTACGGCTGAAAAAATCGGAGGGGTTGTACTGCCGACACTATTTTTGGGCACAGAACGGGAACGCGCTCCGGAGATGCTTGCGTCAATTGGATTCGAAGATACGTCGCAATATATCGTGGGGATGGATTTCCCCAAAAACACTATGCCAAGCATGTATGCCCGTGAGGATATTTTTGCAATAACGGTACGGGAATATGTCCGGCTGCTTGTCAAGCAGGAGTACAAGCTCATTGCGATTATGAACGGGCACGGTGCTACAGGTCAGGTACAGTCATTAGACCGGTTATGCGCCGAGTTCAATGGCGAATCCAGCAGCAGGGTGATCCAGGTAATGGGACTTGCACAAAATAATGAGGTCGATTTTCAGTCCGGTCATGCTACCAAATTCGAGACAGCTGTTAATATGTTTTTAGACCCTGACTCTGTCGACCTGACAAAGCTGCCTCCGAAACCTGTGAAAATCAAGAGTGTGGATTATGGAATGGTGGATGGGGTAGCTTTTTTTGGAAGGGGCAGCAGTGATAAAACGGTTATGGATGACCCGCGGGACGCAACCGGTGACATGGGAAAGGAATATATAGATACTGCGGTAAGGAATGTCTCCAATTTGATTTTATCAACTTATGCTAAGCTTTAATATCGCTGGAATCAGAAGGGGGAGCCATAAATGGCTTTTATAAATTTAAAACTGTTTTCAGATTCACTTAATAAAGCTACAGAAGTAAACATAATAATTCCGGAAAACAATAGAGGCCGGGTACCGGTCCTTTATCTTCTCCATGGACTTTCAGGCGATCATGGAATTTGGATGCGGATGACATCTATTGAAAGATATGCGGAAAAAATGGGCATAGCCGTAGTAATGCCGGACGGGGACAGGAGCTTCTATACGGATATGCAGAATGGGGCAAACTACCAGCAATATATATCGGAAGAGCTTCGGCGGAAAATTTGCTCAATGCTGAGTATATCAAATAAAAGAGATGAAAATTTTATTGCCGGACTTTCGATGGGAGGATACGGAGCCTATAAAATATCTCTGTCTAATCCACAGAAGTATTGCTTTGCAGCCAGTCTATCCGGCGGCCTCGATATCTGCAAACTGGTAGAATCTCCCAGAAATATATGCAGTAAAAAAGAGTTCGAAGTAATATTCGGTGACCTTGATAATTTATCTGCCAGCTCTCACGACCTCTTCAGACTTGTTGACAAAAATTTGAATGAAGGTAGAGAAATGCCTTATTTATACCAATGCTGCGGAACTGAAGATGAGTTATGTGAGTCCAACATCGAATTCAGGGACTATCTGATTAAAAAGGGAGTAAAAGTGGAATATGAGGAAGGCCCTGGCATACATGATTGGTACTACTGGGACGCGATGATACAAAAGGTGCTCTTAAAAATAGAAGCCATATTGAAATAGATGTCGTAATCCATTACGGCACAGCTTATCAGGTCTACCCGATTATAAATGTCGGAGATAAGCCTGCCTCGGCCGGAACTTTTGCCTGAGAAGGTATCAGCAGTTTTAAGAAGAGCGGATCATAAAGAAATTACATCAGACAAAGCATTGCGGCTCTTTTAATTATTGATGTAAAATTAGGTGAAATATCAGAAGGAGGATACAATATGGAACTGGGCAAAATTCTTATCGGTTCAATGCGACTGAAGGATTGCGTATCGGCAGCCGAGACGATCAGGAAGGCAGTGGATGCGGGGTTTAATTATATCGATTCCGCGCCGCTATACAGGTTAGAAAATGAAGAACAGAACTCGGAAGTCTGGGTAGGGAATGCAATAAATAACGAGGATTATCGTAAAAGGGTACTGCTTTCGTCAAAAAGCGCTACCAGTAACGGCGGACTTGAACTTGGCGAATTTGAACAAAGTAAAGGCTTTGGCGTAAGGACTTCGGAACAGTTCAGCAAGGTCTTCAGGCAGTCTTTAAAAAGGCTGAATGTAGATGCCTTGGATTATTATCATTTATGGATCTGCCACAACAATAAACTGTTTAATGAAGCATTTAAGGAGAATGGATGGTATGAAGGATTTTTGAAGGAAAAAGAAGCCGGCAGGGTCAAGCACCTTGGTATAACAACCCATGCCGATGCCGATACGATCATCGGCTTTCTGGAAACAGGGTATTTTGAGACGGTTACCTTACCGCTTAATGTAATGAACAGGGCAAGGATTAAGGCTGTCGAATACTGCAGGGGAAAGGGCATCAAGGTGCTTGCAATGAATCCGCTGGGCGGGGGTTTTCTGGCAGCAGATGAAAGACTTAAGGAACTTGCTTTCAAATATTTGCTTTCACTCGACAACGTAAGTATTCTGCTGGGCTTGACTTCCGTAGAGGAAGTTGAATACGCAGTCAGAATGAAAAAGGAATACGAAGCCGATCCGGTATCGACGGATAGTGTTGTTGAAGCGGTAAGAAAAATGATACCAAACGATGAGCCACGCTGCACAGGTTGCGGTTATTGCCAGCCATGCCCGCACTTTATAGACGTTGGGGCGGCACTTTCATACTACAACTTATATAAATATCTCGGGTCGGAAAATGCCAAGAAATCCTTCATAGATATGCAGTGGAATCCCAGATTTAAACTTGATCAGTGCGCTTCATGCGGCAGTTGTGAAAGAAGATGTCCGAACAGTCTTCCGGTGCGGAAGATTATTCAGGACGCAGTAAAAATAATGTATTGATCTATGCTTTAGTAAAGAGTTAATTATTAGAATAACGTTGCTCGGTAGCCACCCGTAAGGGTGGCATTATTTTTTTGCTGAAAGAATTGTCGGTTTGCAGAAAAAGTATGGTTTTGAGGCGTTATACAGGAGGAGCGATAATATCAATAATCAATATAAAATTATTGATATTCGATAAAAATATATTGACTATTGATATGCAATAGAGTATACTCTCCTTGTAAATGCTATCGTATTACTCGAAAGGTGGTAACTCTATGAAGATCCTTGGTGAAAAGGGTTTATCGGGTATAGTCAAACGCTTTATTGATATTATATTTTTCGGGGGCATTGCTATCGTTCTAGGGCTCCCGCTTATATTGCGGTGGTATATGGATTGGCTGGCAGGCAGTACAAGTGAATTGTACGCGTTTCTGCTGCCATTTCTTTATATTACGGGTTTTCTGGCGCTGATCATCGTGAATGAACTCAGGAGAATATTCAGAACTCTGAATCGCATGGACCCTTTTCGTATGGATAACGTAATAAGTTTCAAGCTTATGTCGGTCTGCTGCTTTGTCGTGGCCTTTTTCTATCTTGTAAAGATATTTTTCTTCAATTCTTTTCTAACGATCATTTTAATGATGGTATTCATCATCGCAGGCTTTTTCCTGCTCATTATAGCGGAGGTTTTCCGACAGGCCGTTATAGTCAAGGAAGAAAACGATCTTACGATATGAGGCGGGAGGGCATATGGGAATAAGGATAAATCTGGACGTAATGATGGCAAAACGGAAGATAGGACTTACCGAGCTGGCCGGTAAAGTTGATATAACAATGGCCAACCTTTCGATACTGAAAAACAACAAGGCAAGGGCGATAAGATTCTCTACGCTGGAAGCGCTGTGTGGGGCATTGGGCTGCCAGCCCGGCGATATACTCGAGTATGTGCCCGGAGACGATACCGCCGACGGTGAAAGCGACGAAGACCCCGATAAAGGTTGAAACGAGGTGGAATAAATGGATGAGATGAAGGAAATGGGGACCGGCGGAAACATAACTAATGTGCAGCTCGAGGAATGGAAAGCTGAGGAAGCTTCACGGAAGGCAGAAGGTCAAAAAACAGATAAAGTAAGTGGACGGATTGCAGAGCAGGAGCTGGGCAAGCCCGATAAATTGGTTTTCAACAGGCCGGACAGACTTATGGCGGCGGGTGCTTTGCTTTTTGGAATTCTTTTTGTCTGGCTGTTCTACGGCAAGTATCCGGGAATATCGATACCGATCTTTGTGATCGCATTTTACGCGTTGTTATTTGCCTATACGCGCCCCGTGCTTACAAAAGAGGCGAAATTCGGATGGTTCCTCAGTATCCCGGTTTTCCTGATATCGCTCACCTACGCGCTCTTCGGGAATGAAGTGCTTATGGTGCTTGATATACTTGCGTTGCCGGTCTTGATACTTTTGCAAACGCTGCTGATAACGGGCGTAAACACGTATAAATGGCACAGCCCGGGCATAATAGCAGACATCATATCCGGTATATTCGCCAGGTGCCTGTTGCATGTTTTCAAGCCTATCAGGCTCCTGACCTCGCTGTTTAAAAATAGATCTGCCGGCGATGGCAGAAGATCCGCGGGATTCAAGGTATTGATCGGCCTTGCCATATCGGTGCCGCTTCTGGTAATACTGCTTCCGCTTCTCTCCTCGGCAGATATGGTATTCGGTAAACTTGTGGATAAGTTGCCGAAACTGTTTGAAAATATCAAAATGGGTGAGCTCATAGGAAGGGCGATAGCTGCACTCGTCGTTTTCTTCCTCTCCTTCAGTTACCTGTGGAGTCTTGGACATAAAGAGCATCTGGCTTACAATACAGCGAACGGCACAGTTATAAAAACGCCGGAGCAAAAGAAGCGTTGGGACCCTGTAATCGTTATCACTGTGACGGTGACTGTGGATATTCTGTATGTAATATTCGTCATAATCCAATTTGCCTACTTATTCGGCAGTTTCGGGCTTCCCGACGGATTCACATATGCGGAATATGCAAGGAGCGGGTTCTTTGAACTTATACTGGTATCCCTACTTAATATTGCACTACTTGCGGTTACCCTTACTTACACCAAAAAGGGCGCAGCAGGATTAAATATGGCTTTCAGGGCACTGAACAGTATTATGATAGGCTGCACCATCGTTATGCTCATATCGGCGCATTACAGGATGACTTTGTATGAGCAGGCGTACGGGTTTACTTTCCTGCGTATAATGACCCATGCGTTCATGGTCTTCCTGCTTGTGCTCTTCGTTATCACGCTTGCCAGGGTATGGGTCGACAGACTGCCGCTCCTGAAGCCTTACATAGTCGCCGCGGTAATTGCGTTCACAGTCGTCAACTATATAAATGTGGATGAAATGATTGCAAAGAACAACGTCGAGAGATACTATACTACTAAGGAAATCGATATCGAATACTTTCGTACCCTGTCGAGCGGCGCAGTCGATGAACTGAAGAAATTAGCGAAGGACAAGGATCCAAGCGTCTCGACACAGGCCGGCGAAATGCTGAAACAGAGAAGGGACGTACTTTTAAGGATAAATAAAAACTGGCAGTCCTTCAATCTGACAAATTATATGGCGCAAAAGGACCTTGAGAAGGGATGGTAAGACTGTTGTTCAGACTGACAAGGGGCTTTTCATTAATTATACTGATAGTATTCACGGCTATCTGGCTTCCCGGCTGTTCAGCTGCGGGCGAAAACTGGGGTATGGTCGCAGCCGGAAGGCCTGTAATAGGTCTGGCTGTCGAGAAAAGCGAGGACAGGGAAATCGCATTGGAGTCACAGACCCGGCTGCGCGTCAATATCGATAACGGAAATATCCGTATCACGCGCGGAAACGACGACAAGCTTCTTATCAGGGAGACTCTGCGTATCAAGGGACCGGCGTCGAAGGAGCGCCTCGGCGAGCTGCTGGATATGAGCAAAAGCAAGGTTGAGAGCTTTGCGAACAGTATTAGCGTAGATCAGAAGCAGAGTGAAGAAATAAAACCGCTGTATGGCATGGCGGACGACATTGAATTCATCATACCAGAGTCGATAAGCATTCTGAATATTTCGATAAATAACGGCACAGTTAACCTTTCCGGTTTGGATGGGCTCAGGTCTGCCGAGCTTTCTGCAGTAAACGGACAGATCGATGTTTCGGGGAGCAGTTCGGACAGTATAAAAATGTCGGTTGATAAGGGAAATATAAATATCGAGGACTTCTCCGGCAGCGGCAGCTATGAATGCGGACGTGGAGACATCAACCTTAAGGCGGTATCAGGCTCGGTCGATCTGACATCGGTGTCAGGCGATGCGGTTATCGAAGAATCTGAAGGAACCTTCAAATGCGATATGTCTTCAGGACAGCTGACAGTTAGAAACTCCAGCATTCGAAGCGGATCGGACCTATATTCGTCGACTGGCAGTATAGATGCGGAACTGGCCGAACTTGACAGCGCCGGAAAACTGTCGGTTAAATCCGCAGATGCTGACATACGGCTTAAAATGCCAGAGAATAAAGGCTATTCACTCATTGCAAGATCGACTGGCGGTAAGGTCTACAACAAAATGAACCCATCTCCCGGAACATTGAAGAAATCGCCCACGGGCGAGGTGTACGGCGATGTAGCCGGAGGCGGCATATCAATAGAAATCTATACTGACAGCGGCAGCGTAACACTGTATTAACAGGTATATCAGCGGGCCATTCAGCAGGCTGCTTAGTACGAGACCTGCTGCCGGGACAGAAAAAGAGCATCAGCGGATATAGTTTTGCTGATGCTCTTCCATAAATATATTATGGCAAGTGTTATGGCAATTTTAAAGAGAACTATGGCAGCATCGAGCTGCCCATCAGATATTTGTCGCACTCGCGTGCGGCTCCCCTGCCTTCGTTTATAGCCCATACGACCAGACTCTGTCCGCGCCGCATATCTCCGGCAGCAAATACACCCTTTATATTGGTAGAAAACTTACCATATTCGGCTTTTACATTCGAACGATTGTCCTGTTCGACATTCAAAGCTGTGAAAGCGGTTTCCTCAGGTCCGAGAAAACCCATTGCCAGCAGTACTAGCTGTGCCGGATAAACCTTTTCAGTACCCGGTATATCCACAGGGACAAAGCGCCCCGATGTGTCCTTCTGCCAATCCACCTCAACCGTGTGGACTTCCTTCAAGTTTCCGTTTTCATCCCCGACAAACTTCCTGGCAGTTATACAGTAATGTCTCGGATCGCTCCCGAACAATGCGGCAGCTTCTTCCTGGCCGTAATCGGTCTTGAGGACCTTCGGCCATTGAGGCCACGGATTGTCGGGCTTTCTTTCCACCGGGGGCTGCGGCATGATCTCAAGCTGCATAACGCTCCTGCAGCCATGGCGTATCGATGTTCCTACGCAATCCGTGCCGGTATCTCCGCCGCCGATTATAATGACGTCCTTATCCTTCGCATTTATATAATTTCCGTCTGCATGCTGTGAATCCAGCAGGCTTTTGGTGTTTGCCTTAAGAAAATCCACGGCAAAATAGATGCCTTTCAGGCTTCTTCCCTCGATGGGAAGATCCCTCGGTTTCGTAGCACCGCAGCAGAATACGACGGCATCATATTCCTCAAGCAGCTTTTCCGGACCGATGTCCTTTCCGACTTCAACACCTTTCCTGAATTCTATTCCTTCTTCAGAAAGCAGCTTGACCCTGCGCTGTACTACTTTTTTATCGAGCTTCATATTGGGTATGCCATACATCAGCAAGCCGCCTATCCTGTCACTTCGCTCAAAGACCGTTACCAGATGGCCGGCTTTATTCAGCTGGTCGGCACAGGCGAGTCCCGAAGGGCCGGAACCTACCACAGCTACCCTTTTGCCCGTGCGTATCTCCGGAAGCTCCGGTTTTATCCAGCCTTCCCTGAAGGCTTTCTCTATAATCGAGCATTCGTTGTTTTTAACCGTAACCTGAGGGTCGTTTATGCCTACAGTACAGGAACCCTCGCATAATGCAGGGCAGACTCTTCCGGTAAATTCGGGGAAATTGTTTGTTTTAAGCAGCCTTTTCACGGCCTCATGCCAGTTGCCCCTGTACATCAGATCGTTCCATTCGGGTATCAGATTGTTTAACGGGCAGCCTGACGCCAAGCCGTTAATCATAAGGCCCATATGGCAGAACGGAGTACCGCAGTCCATACAGCGCGCTCCCTGCATGCGCTGTTCCTTTTCCGGAAGGTGGAGATGAAATTCATCCCAATCCTTTATTCTTTCCAACGGTTCGCGGTCAGCCGGAACTATCCGCTCATATTCCATAAATCCAGTCGATTTTCCCATAACACTGCCTCCCTACAGCTCACCTGGTTTTAGAGGCGACCATATCAGTCGTCGTCATCCGCCAGGCTCACATGCCCTTTATTCTCTTCAAATGCGGCCAGCAGAGCTTCGTCACTGCTCAGGCCCGCATCCTGCATTTTTTTAATTGCGTTGAGCATCCTTTCGTAATCCTTCGGCATTACCTTTATAAACAGGGGCAGCATTTCGTCCCAGTGCTGCAGGACTCTATCGGCAAGTTTGCTGCCGGTGTATTCAAGGTGCTTTTCTATCATTTCCCTGACCTGATCAATTTCGCCCTTATCTTCGAGCTTCTGCAGCTCAACCATTTCCTTGTTACATTTTTTATCGAAAAGGTCTTTTTCATCGAGGACGTATGCGATACCGCCCGACATGCCGGCTGCGAAATTCCTCCCCGTTGAACCGAGAACGACGACGCGTCCCCCTGTCATGTATTCACAGCCATGGTCGCCTACCGCTTCCGCAACAGCCGACGCTCCGCTGTTCCTGACGCAGAAACGCTCTCCGGCCATACCGCTGATATAGGCTTCGCCGCTCGTTGCGCCATACAGACAGACATTACCTGCGATTATATTCTCCTCGGAAACAAAGACGGACTTTTTCGGAGGATAGACAACGATCCTTCCGCCGGAAAGACCCTTGCCGAGATAATCGTTCGCATCGCCTTCGAGCGCAAGCGACAGGCCCCTGGGTATGAATGCTCCGAAACTCTGCCCGGCGGAGCCTGTGAACTTCAGGCTTATAGTATCTTCGGGCAATCCTTTTTCACCGTATATCTTTGTTATTTCACTGCCCAGGATTGTCCCGACGACACGGTTGGTATTCCTGATGGGAAGCTCGGATACGACCTTTTCGCCTTTCTGAAGCGCGGGCCTGCATATATCAAGCAGCACCTGCGTATCCAGAGTATCCGCGATCAGATGCTCCTGGCTCTTTATGCAGTGTCTGGGGGAGTCCCCGGGCAAATCCGGCTGATACAGTATCGGCGACAAATCGAGGCCTTTCGATTTCCAGTGGAGTATTGCATTATTCGGTTCAAGTATTTCGCTGTGACCTACCATTTCATCGATCGTTCGGAATCCCAGCCTGGCCATCCACTCGCGCATTTCCTGTGCGATAAAACGCATGAAATTCACTACATACTGGGGATCACCGCAGAATTTCTTGCGCAGCTCCGGATTCTGCGTTGCTATCCCCACCGGACAGGTATCGAGGTTGCAGACTCTCATCATAACACAGCCGAGCGTTACCAGCGGAGCAGTTGCAAAACCGAATTCCTCAGCGCCCAGCAGCGCCGCGATAATTACATCGCGTCCGGTCATCAGCTTCCCGTCCGTTTCTATTACGATCCTGCTTCTTAAGTCGTTAAGCATCAGTGTCTGATGAGTTTCCGCGAGACCGAGCTCCCAGGGAAGCCCCGCGTGACGTATGCTGCTCCTGGGCGAAGCTCCTGTTCCGCCGTCGTAGCCGCTTATAAGCACTACATCGGCGCGTCCCTTCGCAACGCCGGCGGCTACCGTTCCTACGCCTACTTCGGAAACCAGCTTGACGCTGATCCTTGCGTCACGGTTTGCGTTTTTCAAATCATATATAAGCTCTGCCAGGTCCTCTATCGAATATATGTCATGGTGCGGCGGCGGTGAAATAAGTCCGACGCCCGCCGTAGAATGCCTTACCTTCGCGATCCACGGATATACCTTGGCGCCGGGCAGCTGTCCGCCTTCACCCGGTTTTGCGCCCTGGGCCATCTTTATCTGGAGTTCCTTTGCATTTACAAGGTAATTGCTCGTTACTCCAAAACGGCCCGAAGCAACCTGCTTGATGGCGCTGCAGCGGCTGTCGCCGTTGTTGTCCGGTTTGAAACGTTCGGGGTCTTCGCCGCCTTCGCCCGTGTTACTTTTTCCGCCAAGCCGGTTCATCGCTATCGCCATTGCCTCATGAGCTTCCTTACTGATGGAGCCGTAGGACATGGCGCCGGTCTTGAAGCGCCTGCATATGGAATCTACGGATTCTACCTCTTCGATTGGGACCGGAGCGCGGTCGTATTTGAATTCAAGCAATCCGCGTATCGTACACTGCCTTTGTGTCTGTTCATCTAAAAGTCTGGAATACTCTCCGAAGGTCCTGTAATCATTTGTTCTGCATGCCAGCTGAAGCTTATGGATGGTTTCAGGGTTGTAAAGATGGTATTCCCCGTCCCTTCTCCACTGGTACTGGCCTCCGGTCTCGAGCACCTCTTCAGTGCTGCGCTCGTCGAAAGCATTTTTATGACGTATCAGCACTTCTCCTGCAATTACGTCAAGGCCTATACCGTCTATTCTGGATGCAGTCTTCGTAAAGTATCTGTCTATGACTTCCTTGCTTATACCTACCGCTTCAAAGATCTGTGCGCCCTGATAACTCTGCACTGTTGAAATACCCATCTTGGACAGTGTTTTTACGATGCCCTTCACGGCTGCCTTTGTGTATTTCTTTGCGCCGTATTTCAGATGTGATTCTTTTAGCATGCCCTCTCTGACCATACCGTCGATAGTCTCGTAAGCGAGGTACGGATTGATCGCCGAAGCGCCGTATCCGATCAGGAGCGCAAAATGGTGGACCTCTCTTGGTTCGCCGGACTCGACTATGATGCTGACTTTTGTGCGCGTCCCTTCGCGGATCAGGTGCTGATGCAGCCCGGAAACCGCAAGCAACGCCGGTATGGCAGCATATTTTCTGCTGACGCCCCTATCCGAGAGTATCAGGATATTGGCGCCTTCGCTTATAGCACGCGAGGCGTCGCTGAATATTTCATCAAGAGCGCGCTTCATCCCCTGTTCGCCGTTATCTGCCTTGAAAAGCATCGGAAGGTTGAATGAACGGAAGCCCGGGTTATTTATATCGCGAAGCTTGGCAAGCTCCTCGTTGGTTATGATGGGATATTTGACTTTTATCTGCCTGCAGCTCTCAGGAGTCGGATGGACCAAATTGCCTTCAGATCCGATAAAGGTTTCCGTGGCGGTTATAATTTCCTCACGCATCGCATCGATAGGAGGATTGGTTACCTGTGCAAACAGCTGCTTGAAGTAGTTGTAGAGAAGCTGCGGCTTGTCGGACAGTACCGCGAGCGGGGTGTCGGTCCCCATCGCGCCTATGGCCTCCTGTCCATCCGCCGCCATCGGCGCTATGATCTTTCTCAGTTCCTCAAAGGTGTATCCGAATATTTTCTGGCGTTGCAGAAGCGTATTGTAATTTGTCTGAGGATACGGCGACAAAACAGGAAGCTGCTCGAGTTTGAGCACGTATTCATCTAGCCACTTACGGTATGGGTACTCTCCGGATATTTTATTTTTCAATTCATAGTCATTGATAATGCGTCCTTCAACAGTGTCGATCAGCAGCATTCTCCCGGGCTTCAGTCTTTCCTTGCTCACTATGCGATCCGGCGCAATGTCAAGTACGCCTACTTCGGAGGCAAGTATAACCTGCCCGTCCCTGGTAACGTAATAACGTGCCGGCCTGAGGCCGTTCCTGTCCAATACCGCGCCGACCAGAGCGCCGTCGGTGAAGGCCATCGCCGCCGGACCATCCCAGGGTTCCATAAGGCAGCTGTGGAATTCATAAAACGCTTTTTTCTCATCGCTCATACTCTCGTGATTCTGCCATGGTTCAGGTATCATCATCATCATGGAGTGGGGAAGCGAACGGCCTGAAAGAGTCAGAAATTCCAGACAGTTGTCGAACATGGCGGAATCGCTTCCGTCAGGATTGATCACAGGATATATTTTTTCCAGATCTTCACCGAACACTTCGGATTCCAGGGTAGCTTCACGCGCAGCCATCCAATTGACGTTGCCACGCAGTGTGTTTATTTCGCCGTTGTGTATGATATAACGGTTCGGATGCGCCCTCTCCCAGCTTGGGAAGGTGTTGGTGCTGTAACGGGAATGAACAAGCGCCATTGCGCTTTCGACATTTTCGCTCTTCAGGTCGGGATAGAATTCATCCACCTGCTCTGCGGTAAGCATGCCTTTGTACACTATGGTTCCTGACGAAAAGCTGGCTGCGTAGAAGCTTAACTCTTTTTGGACAGCGGCATTTTCAATGCGCTTGCGAATTACGTACAGTTTTCGCTCAAAAGCGAGCTTGTTCTCAATGACAGGATTTTTACCGATTATGATCTGCTTAATGTGAGGCATGCAGGCAATAGCCGTTTTTCCCAGGGATACCGGATTTGTCGGCACATCCCTCCAGCCAAGCACAGTCTGTCCTTCATCTTCAACTATTTTATCGATGATTTTTATCATTTCACTGCGATTTTTGGCATCATTGCTTAGAAACAACATTCCTATGCCGTAACTGCCCTGATCGGGAAGGGTGATACCTGATTTTTTACTTTCGCTTACAAATAATTTATGAGGGATCTGGATCAGGATTCCTGCGCCGTCGCCCGTATTATTTTCGGAACCGCTTCCGCCTCTGTGGGAAAGGTTAACAAGAATAGTGAGCGCCTGTCTGATGATCTGATGGGACCTGGTCCCGTCTATATTAACGACAAACCCGATACCGCATGCATCATGTTCATTCTGTGGGTCATAAAGGCCCTGCTTCTTCGGCAATCCGCAAGACGTCCTGGTCTGCGGGCTATAAAGTCTTTGCCCATCCGGTACACTGCTCTGATCACTTTGCTTCATACATAACACCCTTTCCATAATCACTGCCATAAAAATTCAATAAGTCTTTCTATTTTTTGCCTCAGTTGTCAAAAAAGTAAACAAAAAAGGCACATAATAAGAACTATATGCCTCGTCGTTGAGTATAATCCGATTTAACCTGGCATGCCCCATTGCATGCCGCTTATAATAATATGTTTTTTTTAAACATTATAAATCTTATAGTGTTTTTTATTATAACAGGGGATAATGGAATAATCAATAGATTTAAAATTATTTTTGCAGGATATTTAAGACACTCCTGCATAACTTAATAAAACCATGCAATTTTGTTGATGGCGACAAGTGCAGTCACAGCCAGATTTAATAAGCTGGATATCAGTATTTGCGGTTTATACCGGTTTCTGTCAAAACCTTGAAGTTTGCTTCCTACCTTTTTCATAATGAAGTATATTTGAAATATAATTGCAAGAGCTGAAATACCTTTCAGCAAAACTGTATCCAGAAAGAATGTGCAATATATCAAAAACAGCATGACAAGCATATTGTACGCTACGCTCAAACCCGTGCCGAAAAGGCGGACATCGATATCGATCATATCTTCAAGCTCCTCTTCGAGTTCCTCGTCGTTCTCTCGATCGCTGAAACCTTTTCCGGATGACAGGTTAAAAATGTATCTGCAGGAAACAAAGGCAATAATAATAGACATAATAGCGAAAAAAATCTGGTGATCAGAAAATATCGCGATTACGGGAAACACAAGTATTATAAGAAATATCAGCACGCTGCCTTTTGACTGCATTTTTCGCTCCCGAAACCTAGAATAACAAACTACTTCATTATACACTAAAAAAACATATTCAGATACCTGAATTTTATGTCGGCCAATTGTATCGAACGGCTCCGGGCAATGCAACTCCGCACTTCAAGTCCGCAATGTAAGTCACCGCGCATGCCGTTGTATAATATGCCGGCTATTTTGTTATGCTAATAATGATATTCTATGTAACAAAATATGAGGCTTCACAAGAAGGAGGATACATTATGTCAAAAACAGTTGTTGGCTTGTTTGACAATCAGGATCATGCCGAAACAGCAGCGCGCCAGGTCAAGGATCAGGGCTTGCGTACCGATGACATATCCATTGTCGTAAAGCACGGCGATGCGGAAGAGGGAGAGCGCGGCAATGCAGATGAGGGAGCTCGTGGCGCTACAGTGGGACGGGCTGTAAATGATAATATATCGGATGGAGTCGTATCGGGCGGTGTGCTCGGAGGTATCGCAGGATTGCTGATCGGAGCCGGAAGCATGGTTATACCGGGCCTCGGTATCATTGCCGCGGCCGGACCGATCACGGGCCTTCTCTCAGGAGCGGTAACAGGTGGTATAGTAGGCGGCCTTATCGATCTGGGTATACCGGAAAACAGGAGCAAGGAATACGAAAGTGAATTAAGAAGAGGCAAGGTTTTGTTCAGCATGAAAACTGATGAAGACAAGGTCAGCAGGGTAACGTCCATATTGAGAAATACCGGCGCCTCGAGTGTTGAAACCTATTGATACAGTTAAGCTTATTGTGTAAGCATATAAGCTACATTAAGCCGCAAATGATGGAATCAATCGTTGGCAATATGTTGCGCAGCAATTTCGTTAAAATCGGCATAACATAAAAAAAGCATGGGACTGTTTAGACGGTCCCATGCTTTTTCCACAGAACAGGAACAGGCTCGGTGAAAACGAATCAATGCCGAAAGTCCGGCTTCGCATGCCAGAGTATATTCAAGCTGTAGCTGCTTAGCCTCAATCGCGGTTTTAACCAAATAGCTTAATTTCGTTGATTTTACTAACAAGGCCTAGTGTTACTAACTAAAACTTGTTAAACACGCCAAAAATAAGATGAGAGTTTTTATATGCCTTGCGCTACATGGTACCATGTGGTACACTATACCTGGAGGTTAATAAATGGATGACTTTGAATGGGTTGCACAACTTAGACGTGGTATCATGGAATTTTGTATATTGCTGCTGATTCATAAAAAAGCTTGTTATGGTTATGAGATAGTTTCAAACCTGGAAAGATTTCACTACCTTTCTATAACGGAAGGCACACTATACCCTTTGCTGCGAAGACTGCAAAAAGAAAAAAAATTAGAAGCATATTGGCTGGAATCTGAAAGTGGTCCACCGCGGAAATACTACACACTGACAGCATTGGGGCTTGAGTTGCTGAATGAAATGTCACTAACCTGGGGTGAGCTATCAAAAGAAATAAATAATCTATCTATATTTTAAGGAGAAAGATCAAAATGGATAAAAAGACTTATATCAATAAGCTGAGGGAAAACCTGAAAGGACTACCTGCGGAACAAAAGGAAGACATCATCAGAGAAATCGAGCAGCATATAGCCGACACCGTTGCTGCCGGCAAAGAAGAATCTGTTGTACTGGGCAGATTAGGGGCTCCAAAAGATCTTGCGAAATCACTGGCTGGAGAATATTATGTAAAAAGTAATAGAATTTTGAAAGCAATTCCTTTCTTTGTGTCAACTAGCATTGAAAGCTTTTTCATGGTTTTTCTATTCGGCGGATTGGCATTACTTTTTGGTACCGGTACTATTGGATCGGTCGTCGGAGGCATAATGCGAACATTCGGCAACGAAACGGTCAATATGACGATGTTTAATATGGATGTGCCCCGTATTCTGAGTATTCCTGCGGGCTTACTGACAGCAGCCATTCTGGTGGTTCTGACATATTTATGTTGCCGTGCTCTCAAAAGGTATTTCTTCCGGGTGGCAGACAACTACAAAAAACAACTTCAATTACATTAGCCGGATCAAGTCATAAAACTTCGTTTAATTGTTGACGATTTATTATCTTGCCTGAAACTGCTTACCACGGAAGAATAGGATATTTTTCGTTTTTATACGGGTATTGAACCAGTCCAATAAAGAAACCAAGTCAAATGGAGAGTTGAGTTTAATTTCGCGTCAATGATTCACGAAATATTGAGCGGCTTCGCGGACTTTATAAATATCAGCGTTCAAAAAATAAAGGAGGAAATATGTTCAGAAAAATAGCGGCAGTTTATTCTATCATAATATTCATTTTAGGTATGTGGAGTATGATTATCCTGACGGGCAAAATAACGGAAGGACCAGTTGAAATATTGTTTCATTTAGCGTCTAAATTTCCTATGGCGATTCTGTTGCTTCTCAACGGTATAGGATTACTCAGGGGAAACTTTTCTTGATAACAACAGGGATGTTAATATACTCTGTTCTGAACGCGGCGGGCTATTATGGGCAAAGCGGAAATATCACCATGACGATTATGATTTCAGTAATCTTTATCATATCATCGGGGCTTTTACTGTCCAGACTTATGTTAAAGGGTAAATGACGATGTAGTATTACATATTGGATGCTTTTACGGATATGCTGCTCGTGAAAACCAAGCAGGGGTATGCCGTTGGATGAATGGCCCGGGAATCTATCAGTTCTTTAAATCTTGGGCCATTTATTTTGCTTGGACATAGTTTTGGGGAGCTATTGCTCTTACTTTTATCTTAAGTGATGATACATGTAAGGAATGTAAAGAGCAAATGGTGAAGAAGGGATATTATGTGACCTGGGACGGATCGCACAATGAAATAATCTCAAATCCGGGTATTCAAAAGATAGCATTTTTGAAAGGGAAGCATTATTTGCAGTGGAGCCAGTCACAAGCGAGTGCTGACATGACAGATGATTTTTTATCCGATAGCAGGGATACTTTTGATAATTAAGTGGGGAAATATAAAACATATTAGAAGTATTATTCCCATATGGTGATTTTTCTGATATACTCCGCCGCAAAGGCCCCACCGGGTTTAGCCGGCATCTTTTTTGACCGTTCCAGGTACGTTGAGACTATACGGATACGCAGAATACAAACGAGAACGATATCTACAGTTCCACCCACGCTCCGGATTCAGACGACCTGTACAATGCATGTATTAGCCGGATTGTCTCTATACCCTGGCTGCCGTCTACAGCAAAAGGCTTTCCACCAAGCAGGCTGTCATAAAAATCTTCTATCAGCGCGGTGTGCCCGGTACCATAATAAGCCTTTTCTCCGGTTCTAGGGTGTACGTCGGTAATGACTTCCGACTCACCGCTCTTATATTTTACAGTAAGATCACCGGATAAAGTCATAACGGCATTTTCGCATACCAACTGGAGCTCGACCGGTACGTCCGCGTATCCGTTAGTCGCGAAGAAGAATGCGCGCGTGCCGTTTTCGAATAGAATGGATGCTTCCGCAGTATCTTCGACTTCTATTATACCTTCAAGGAACCTTGTATCCGTGTTACCCTTTATTCTTACTGCCTTGCCTGCGAACCACCGTAACAGGTCGAGAGTATGTATCGACTGGTTGATCAGGACCCCTCCGCCTTCCTGGGCCCACGTTCCCCTCCAGTGGGCGCCGCCGTAATAATCCTGTCCCCTGAACCAAGTAACGGACGCTTTTGCTGCAAGTATCCTGCCGGCTTTTCCTGATTCCAGCAGAGTTTTTATGTATCGTGAAGTAGTATTGTAGCGGTTCTGGAAGCAAACACCGAGCTGCCTTCGTGTCTCCATTGAAACGCCTGTCATCTTCAGGCAATCCTCAACACTGATCGCCATCGGTTTCTCAGTCAGTACATGTTTCCCGGCCTTCATTGCCTCTATCGCCATAGGCGCATGGAGATAATGCGGAGTGCAGATATGTACGACGTCTATTTCCGGGTCAGCAAGCGCATCCCTGTAGTCTGTCAGGGCTTTGCAGCCGTATCTGCGTGCCATTGTTTCCGACTTTTTAGAATCTATATCGACAACTGCCTTCAATTCTGCGTGAGGATAATTTGCCAACGCATCCGCATGCAGGCTGTGGATAACACCGCAGCCTATGATCGCTGCTTTATAAACTCTCAATATTCCCACCTCTGCGATGATGTATGGTTTCTGTATATGTCAGGCACTGTTTTATTCGGGAATACCTTAGTCAACGATCTCGTCGAGAATAGGCCCGCTGTCCGGCGGAGCGGGAGGCTCCGCAACGGCCGGGGCCCCGGACGGCGTTCCGGTCTGTGGCGTTACGGTGATCGCACCGGGAGTCGTAGCCGGAGCTCCTTTTTTGCCGACCCATATCTCTTCGACGCAGGGCTTATAACTGCTTGTATGGAGCTTTGTCTGTGAAATGACTTTGCCGGCCGCCTTTACCGTTTTATAGGTTTCAACGACATAACCGTCCGAACCTTCCTGTTTTATTTTAGTCTTGCCGTACTGAAGATTCGGATCGTCGAAGTATTTTGTCTCATGAGGGGTATGACTCAGTATTTTATTGCTGATAATGACGGACTTGTCAGGAGTCTCGTTCGTACCCGTCAGCTTGAAGGATATTTTGTTGCCGCTTACGACCGCATTGAGCCTGACGGGCCACTTGGTCGAATTGATAAACCTGAAATCCGTACCGCCGTAGTAGGCGGTAGCATCCTGGCCCAGCGGCACATAACCTACCGTGAAGGAGTGGTTCCTTCGTTCAGTTACCTGCAGATTAGCTTTCAGTATGGCGTTGTACATCGTAGTTGAGACCTGGCATATACCGCCTCCTATACCGTTCTCGACCCTTCCGTTGATATATACGTGAGCTTCTTTATAACCGTGTTCAATATCCCTGGGCCCGACGACCTTATTATAGGAGAACTCCTCTCCGGGAAGCAGTATAAGTCCGTCGATCTTGGCCGCGGCTAGTCCCATGTTGTATTTCCTGTTCCTGCCGTTCTCAGTCGCAGTCGAAAAAGTTGTGCTGAATGAAGCCAGCTCGTCTCTGAAAAGCATGGCCGAAGTCATATCGGACGTGATCGCAGGCTTGGTGAAGGTGACCGGCAGCGCTCTTTCCGCATCCTCCGTCTTCTCCACTTCCGCAACGATATTCGCCAGCGCTGTTTTATCTATCTTTCTTCCCATCGAATGCGGAACCATGACCAATTGTGAATTTTCCACCTTATATCCTGCATCGACAGGCTCACTCATTATCTGGTTGTAGAGATCATCGACATTGAACCTGGCAGGGTTGGTAATAATCACCTGGGGCTCTATAATTCCGCCCTTCCCGCTTTTTATCATATCTTTTACGAGATTTGCAGTTTCGGTCCTGTCGATATTTTCACCGTGATTGCCGGACCTTATGACGACATTGTTATCCGTGATCAGAAGGGAGTTTTCCTGTACGCTTTTAAATTTACTTACAGAAAATCTGGTAACGAAATTATCGATCTTCTCCTGGTCAAAGGATTGCTGTACGTTGACCGGCGTACCTTTTATCCCCGCTTTTGCGATATCATAGAGGCGTATGAACACATTTCCTGTCCGTCCCACCGAATATGCATCTTCAGCTGCACCCTGTACGTCGTATTTTACTCCGAGTTCGGGGTATGACGCCTTCAGCTCGAAATCAGCGGCTTTAAGTGTGATTTCCAAGCTCTGGGCAGGTTTGCTCAATTCAGTTTCCATGAGCTGCCGGATTCCCTGCCTGTCAAGCCCTGATACATCAAGGCCGTCGATGGTCACGCCTTTATAGGTCTTATCGTTCTGAAGGGTCATATATGCGGATACGGAAGCGGATAAAAGCATTAGAGCTATAACTGCGAGCAAAATTATGAATATTGTTTTACTTTTGTTTCTTTTCGGACGCTTGACATGTACCTCAGGTTCCATTTTTGACGAACACCTCAAATATGTTGTGTAATTGTCGAAACTTCTATATTTATAATGATCAGACGGTAATATTATCGCAATTGTTTCTTTAAAACACAATATATTATATAAAATAAATATTACATTTTGATTACCGGAGCTTCAAAAAATCAATACAATAGTAGAAATTCATTTCGAAATGTATTAGGATAAAGTAAACGGGATGCTCCGGCAAAGGAGCTTCGAAGGAAACAGATAAAAGGACTTACATAAAAGGATGAATTTATTTAATCAGGAAGAATACCGGCGCATATGTAAAAAATATTGTACGGGTAATGCTGCCGTAAAGGATGTCACTATCAATTATGCCTCCCCGAATTATTACAGCAGGCTGAAAAACGCGGTGCAGAGGGACAGAAGAGGCGAGGTGGTGTTTTGTGTGATCAGGCCCGGCGGCAGGATCATAACCGTCACCTGCAGTGAATATCCGGAGAATGTTTACAGAATACCGACGGGAGGGATCGGCCACCGGGAGGATATCCTGGAGGCAATATTCCGCGAGGTGAAGGAAGAGCTCGGGTTGGAAGTCAGGATCCGTTCATTTGCGGGAGTTGTGCGTATCCGGTTTGAGCACGAAAATGACTGCGTGATGTTTTATTCATACATTTTCATTCTCGACGAAATCGGCGGCAGCCTGCTCGAAGACGCGAGCGACGACGAGATAAGCGATGTAAGGGAAGCTGGGCTTGATGAGCTCGAACAGATCACGAAGGATCTCGGCTGTCTAAACGGAAAATGGCAGGATTGGGGCAGATTCAGGCAGATAACTACGGGTGCGGTACTAAACTTCCTGAGAAGCGGGAGTATATAACTGTTAAATTGTGCCTATACTTATAGTAAACTGGAGATTTCTATAGGAAGGTGCAATCCGTGAATACCGAGATCATAAAATATGAAAGGCAGGACGCCGGAAACCGTCCTAAACCCGGGAAAGTAAAGGACACCGTGATTTCACGCATCCCTGCCCGGGCAAATCTAGCCGAGGAAGAGCGGGACATCCTGGAAGCCGCGTTGGAAGCACGTGACGAATGGATCAATACGAGCGCCAATTTCGAATATGTATCCGAGGAATTGCTGGTAGATTACTATATATACAGACTCAAGGCCTGTGAAGCAAGATATACCTATTATGTCAGACTTGCAAAAGAAAAGGGCCTGTCTCATTTTATTTAATGGGACTGTGATTCTTATTTAGTCATAAATCTCAACTTGTACAAGTATATATTTTGTATAGTGCAGTGCTGCATATGTATTCGGTCCGGAAATTGGTGTGAGATTATGGCGACGATAGATTATGGAGTGATACTGGCGTATATTGTAGGTATTATTCTGCTCTTCATTCTCGGAAGGCTGCTCGTGGTACCGCTGAAGGTAGTGCTGAAGCTTGCCCTGAATGCATTGGCCGGTGCTGTTGCGATCCTGGCCGTTAACTGGGTAGGATCGTTTTTCGGCGTCCATCTGTTGGCGCTCAACATCTATTCCGCCTTCATAGTCGGCACTCTTGGCATACCGGGCTTCATCCTGCTTATCATCATTAAGCTGATATCCGGCTGAAGCACCTGTCGATCCGATTAAATATAGTATTAGTGGGCATTACGATTATACATAACAAATAAATTGCACTTCACAAATTCCGCTAATAATGTTAAAATAAAATCAGTGTTATGCTCAATGTTGTATACAATATACAATATAGGCTGTGCAGGCTAGTTTTAAACCTGTATCCACCCTGCATGGCGGATATTTTTTTGTATATCTAAATATAAATTTTATTGGGAATTAGTAAAGGGGAGAGATTTAAATGGGTAAAAACATGAAAACCATGGACGGAAATACCGCGGCGTCTCATATAGCCTATGCATTTACCGATGTCGCAGGCATTTATCCGATTACGCCTTCTTCAGTAATGGCGGAACATGTAGATGAGTGGGCTGCAACCGGCAGAAAGAACATTTTCGGCCAGGAAGTAAAGGTTGTTGAAATGCAGTCTGAAGCCGGTGCTGCAGGAACAGTACACGGTTCCCTCACAGCAGGCGCGCTGACTACTACTTTTACGGCGTCGCAGGGCTTGCTTCTGATGATACCGAATCTTTACAAGATCGCCGGAGAGCTGCTCCCGGGCGTATTTCATGTGAGTGCCAGGGCACTGGCAAGCCACGCATTGTCGATATTTGGCGACCATTCCGACGTTATGGCCTGCCGCCAGACGGGTATGGCGCTTCTTGCTGAAAACAGCGTACAGGAAGTCATGGACCTTGCGGCAGTAGCACACCTCGGCGCAATCAAGGGCAGAGTCCCGTTCATCAACTTCTTCGACGGTTTCAGAACATCCCATGAACTTCAGAAGATAGACGTCCTCGAATATGATGAACTTGCGAAGCTTGTTGACTATGACGCAGTAAAAGCATTCAGGAAGAGGGCGCTGAATCCTGAGCATCCTTCCGTCAGAGGGACTGCACAGAACCCGGATATATTCTTCCAGGCCCGTGAAGCTTCCAACACTTACTACGATGCATTGCCGGCGATTGTAGAAGAATACATGGAAAAGATCAATAAACTGACCGGCAGGAATTATGGGCTCTTCAACTATTATGGAGCACCGGATGCGGACAGGATCATCATTGCGATGGGTTCCGTATGCGAGACCATCGACGAGACTATCGATTACCTCATGGCAAAGGGAGAAAAGGTCGGTGTTGTCAAAGTTCACCTTTACAGGCCTTTCTCAGTTAAACACCTTCTCAAGGTCATACCGGAAACAGCCAAGAAGATAGCAGTCCTTGACAGGACCAAAGAACCCGGAGCACTTGGAGAACCTTTGTACCAGGATGTCTGCACCGCTCTGTTTGAGAGTGGCAAGTCCCCGGTCATCGTAGCCGGACGTTACGGCCTCGGCTCCAAAGACACCACTCCGGCCCAGATCGTGGCTGTTTACGACAATCTTAAGGCAAAGAGCCCGAAGAACCATTTTACAATAGGTATAGTCGACGATGTTACAAAACTGTCTCTCGAAGCCGGAGAAGAGCTGGAAACCGCACCGGAAGGCACAGTAAGCTGTAAATTCTGGGGACTCGGCTCCGATGGTACGGTCGGCGCAAACAAGAACTCCATCAAGATCATAGGCGACCACACCGACATGTATGCGCAGGCATATTTCGCATATGACTCCAAGAAGTCCGGCGGCGTTACGATCTCGCACCTGAGATTCGGAAAGAAGCCGATCCATTCGACTTACCTCATCAACAAGGCAGATTTCGTTGCATGCCACAATCCTTCATATATCGGCAAGTACGATATGGTCAGCGACCTCAAGGATAACGGGACGTTCCTGTTGAACTGCGGCTGGTCTGCAGAGGAGCTCGACGAAAAGCTGCCCGCCGACATGAAGAGGTTTATCGCAAAGCACAATATTCACCTGTATACTCTTGACGCTGTCACAATAGGCAAGGAGATCGGCCTCGGAAGCAGGATCAACATGGTCATGCAATCTGCTTTCTTCAAACTGGCAAAGATCATACCTCTCGATGACGCCGTCAAATATATGAAAGACGCAATAATGAAGACCTACGGCAAGAAGGGTGACAAGATAGTCAACATGAATTACCTTGCAGTTGACAAGGGCATCGAAGCGCTGAAGAAGATTGATGTGCCCGCAGACTGGGGCAAGGCGAAGGATGAGGCTGCTGCGGCCAGCGATGTACCGGCTTTCATAGGCAATATTCTCGAACCGGTCAACGGACAGCGCGGCGACAAGCTCCCTGTCAGTACATTCGTAGGCATGGAAGACGGCACATTCCCGAACGGCACATCAAGGTACGAAAAGAGGGGTATAGCCGTTGATATTCCTGAGTGGCAGATAGATAAGTGCATCCAGTGCAACCAGTGCTCTTATGTTTGCCCGCACGCTGCAATCAGGCCGTTCCTGCTTGATGAAGCTGAAGTGAAGAAAGCTCCTGAAGGCTTTGAAACCAAGAAGGCCATAGGGAAAGGCCTTGAAAACCTGAACTTCAGGATACAGGTCTCCGCTCTCGACTGTGCAGGCTGCGGAAGCTGTGCAAATGTCTGCCCCGCAAAGGAAAAGGCATTGATAATGAAGCCGCTTGAAACTCAGATGGACCAGGCAAATAACTGGGAATATGCAATGACCGTTGAGCCTAAGAATCCTATCGGCGAAAGCACTGTAAAGGGCAGTCAGTTCCAGGAACCTCTGCTCGAATTCTCGGGCGCGTGCGCAGGCTGCGGTGAAACACCGTATGCAAAGCTTATGACACAGCTGTTCGGAGACAGGATGATGATTGCAAATGCGACCGGTTGTTCGTCGATCTGGGGCGGCAGCGCACCGTCGATGCCTTATTGCTCGAACAAAAAGGGCTTCGGACCCTCATGGGCCAACTCACTGTTCGAAGATAACGCCGAGTTCGGATATGGTATGTTCCTCGCTGTCAAGCAGCTCAGGAGCAAGATAGCCGACAACTGCAGGAAAGCGCTCGAAAAGGGTCTGCCTGAAAATGTGAAGACAGCCCTCACGAACTGGCTCGATAGCATGGAAGACGGCGAAGGCTCGAAGAAGGCTTCTGCTGAGCTCAAGGCAATATTGAACGAATACCTTCCCAAGGCTGCCGACGCTGAAGCCAAGGCTGCTTTGACAGAAATACTTGAAAACAGCGAATTCCTGGTGAAGAAATCCCAGTGGATCCTCGGCGGAGACGGATGGGCTTACGATATAGGCTTCGGCGGTCTCGACCACGTACTTGCTTCCAATGAAGATGTTAACGTTCTCGTATTCGATACAGAAGTTTATTCGAATACCGGCGGACAGTCTTCCAAGTCCACGCCAACCGGTGCTGTAGCACAGTTTGCAGCGTCAGGCAAGGTCACGAAGAAGAAGGATCTCGGTATGATAGCAATGTCATACGGTTATGTGTATGTTGCACAGGTAGCGATGGGAGCCAACCAGAACCAGCTTATCAAGGCGATGATCGAAGCTGAGAAGTATCACGGACCTTCGCTCGTAATCGCTTACGCACCTTGCATAAACCACGGTCTTAAGCTTGGAATGGGCCAGTCCCAGCTCGAAGAAAAGAATGCTGTCGAGGCAGGTTACTGGCACCTTTACAGGTACAATCCGACGCTCAAGGAAGAAGGAAAGAATCCTTTCGTTCTCGATTCCAAAGAGCCGACTGCTTCCTACAAGGACTTCATAATGGGCGAGGTCAGGTACTCGTCGCTGACCAGGGCGTTCCCGGAAAGAGCTGATGCTCTGTTCGAGGCTGCGCAGAAGAACGCACAGGAACGTCTGGAGACCTACAAGAGATTGGCAAACGGCTGAGCTGAAATAGAATAAGATATAGTGAAAAGGAGGGCCCTGTGGGCTCTCCTTTGTTTTTGGGGTGCGTCCAGCGAAGCCGGACCACACTTGCCGGTGCAAGTCCGACCCGGCGATGAAAGCCGCTGCACACTTGGCAGCATACAAGCCCCGTTACTGCTTGCAGGCCTGCTTTCCATTGAAAACTTGAAAAAGCAACAGTTCACTTTACAACTCCATAACAAAACATTGATAATATTGTTGAAATAAGGAGGTGGATCAATTTGGCATTAATTCTAATCGTTGAAGATGAAGTATCAATTAATGAGCTTGTAAAAAGGAACCTACAGCTTGTAGGACATCAATGCACCTCTGTTTTTGACGGGAAAGCTGCCGTTTCTGAAATACAGTGTCAATCCTACGATCTGATGATTTTAGATATTATGCTGCCGGAGCTCGACGGGTTTGAGGTGATAAAGCAAGCAAGAGAAACGCCAACAATTTTCCTGACTGCGAAAAACAGTCTGCCTGACCGCATTAGGGGCTTTTCAATGGGAGCGGATGATTATCTGATAAAACCTTTTGAAATGCTGGAACTGCTGGCCCGCGTGGAAGCGGTCCTGCGGAGGACGCAGAAAACAGCACGCTGTTTTGAAGCAGGAAATGTAAAAATGGATTTTAGCAGCCATCAGGTATTTCATAACGGACAGTTGGTTGAATGCACA
Organism: Bacillota bacterium; assembly: GCA_023411715.1. Classification (GTDB taxonomy): domain Bacteria; phylum Bacillota; class Clostridia; order Acetivibrionales; family DTU013; genus JAEYOM01. The sequence continues at coordinate 58,860 of JAEYOM010000201.1, forward strand.
CCAAAGGAATATGAATTATTAGAAGTCCTTGTGAACAACCGTAATATCGCACTATCCAGGGAAAGACTGCTGGAGTTGGTTTGGGGTTACGATTTTGAAGGAGACACCCGGACCGTGGACGTACATATACAGAAGTTGCGGAAAAAGCTGGGTTGGGAAGACAGTATAAAAACCGTGTACAAGCTGGGTTACCGTCTGGAGGTAGGCCGATGAAGCAGAGGACATTTTTAACAACTCTAGCTCTTTTTCTCTTCTTCTTTAACCTCGGAATCTTCATTGTTTCTGTCGCAATGTTCAGGGATACGGCGAACCGTTCGGAGGATAGGAGTCTTAGCGAACATTATTTTATAGCATCCGCCCTGATAAAGGATCTCCAAGCTGTGCAAGGGCGTGGAACCGACATAGACGGTTCTTTAAATTCACTGCTTCAGCCTTACAGCTACCTGTCCGGGGATAACAAGGCGGGGCTCGCATTTTACAAAAATAATCAACTTGTCTATTTCAGTAAAGACGCGACTGTACTGCAGAGCAATTCCCTGGAGCCGCCGGGTAACGGAAATCGCCTGGCAACGATACGGAAAGTTGACGATAGAACTTATGTTATCGTCTCAGGAAAACTTCCTGCCCCATATGATTCCTACACACTGGTTTATCTTTACGATACGACGGAAGCCATAAACTCATGGAACCGCCTGAAAAACATATTATTCTTCGCGGGATTTGTCCTCTCAGTTCTGTTCGCTTTCGGCCTTCTTCTCGTGCTAAACCGGATATTCAGGCCTCTTAAGCAGATATCCCGGACCTCCAAGGATATCGCGGATGGGGCGTATCAAACAAGACTTCCGGTATCTGGACATGACGAGCTTACCGAAATGTCGCAGAGCTTCAATCACATGGCGGAGGAAATCCAGCGCCAGATGACGGAACTGAAGGACGCCGCAGATAAAAAGCAGCAGTTCGTCGATAATTTCGCTCACGAGCTCCGCACGCCGCTGACAGCAATCTACGGATATGCAGAATACATGCAAAAAGCCGTTTTGTCTGAGGACGACAGACTTTCGGCATTGAATTATATTATGTCCGAAAGCCGCCGACTGCAGACGGTAGCGTTTCAATTGCTGGAATTGGCAAATCTACAAAACAATCAGATTAACTGTGAAGAACTGAAGGTATCCAGCCTTTTTGAGACGGTCCGTCAAACGCTGAACGGCAAGCTTGCGGGAAAAGATGTTCAGATAGAATTCAGCAGTGTAATAGAGACAATCCGTGGAGACACCTGCCTGATGGAAAGCATGTTAATCAATCTGATTGACAACGCGATAAAGGCGTGCGGTACGGGTGGACATATTATTGTAAGCGCGGCCAAGGAAGCCGAAAGGAAAGCGATCAGTGTCCGGGACAACGGAAAAGGTATGACTCCTGAAGTTCTTTCGCAGATCACGGAACCCTTCTACCGGGGAGAAAAATCGCGGAACCGGAGCGACGGCGGTGCCGGATTGGGCCTTGCTCTCTGCAAGCAAATAGCTTCGAGCCACGACGCGGAACTAAGCTTTAGCAGCCGTCCTGGCGAAGGGACAACGGCAAAAATAACTTTTACAACTTAATAATAACTTGATTACGATTCTATAATTCAGGCCTCATATACTGGTTCCTGTGATCACAAACAAACAATAAAACAATAAAACAATAAAACAATAAAGGAGAGATTCACATGAAAACAAACAGATCGGAAGGTAAACATGTCCAGAAGTCCGTTTTAGCAGCCGCAATGATCATCGGAGCCAGCACAATGATATTTCAGGGATTTACACAAGTAGCCGCAGCGGGGGAATATAACAAGACAAATACGATCCCCACAAGCTACGTAAGTTACATGGATCAGTCATCCAGTACGGTGAAGAACAGCCTGCCGGAAGGCTACAAAAAAGCAAATTATACGGTAAGGGACATTGACCTTGAGTATTACCGCAATCAAAAACCTACAAGCAAGGACATGGCAAAGAAAAATGCTGCCGAGATCGGAGCTCAGGCCTTGTGGAGCGTATATGGCTTAAGCCTGGAGGGGCAGGTGGTTGAAATGGGTTATCAGTCGGCAACCGACAGTATTCCCCGTTCAAGATGGTATGCCGATGTTCTGATCAACGGTGAACGCAGCTATTGCTTCGAAGTAGACTCTGTAACGGGAGAAATATTCGCTGTAAACCACTGCAGAACGCTGGATAAAAATGTTTCCGTAGCTTATGACGCAGCACTTGCCAAGAACCCGCAGGAATATGCGGCGCTGGCAAAGAAAACTGCTGAGAAGCTCAATGTCGTTCACGGCGCGGTCGTGTCGGTTGAATACAACTGCCAGGGCTACAGAAATAACGACCCTGATATCACATTCAATATCAAGGGCGAAAATGGCGAAGTTGCCTCGATGACTTTCTCAAGATATGACAAGGCTTTGCTTGCAGTCAGCTATAATTCGGGATACCAATATACGCTGAAAACCATGGAAAGAATTGAACAGGAGACTAAGGATAGGGACGCACAGAGGCGGAAATCAGCGCCCTCTGCCAATGGAAACCAAGCTCCTTCTCTTACAATAACAGCAGACAATTAAAAAATATATAGTCCAGGTTGCCGAGTTAAAACGTGACAGCTTGGGCTATATTTACAACTGACGCTGCTCTGTTCATTCATGAGCTTTTTTTACGTAATCGGCTGGCCGCATTTCCGGCTAGCCGATTTTTATACTCCCCCTGGATCCTTATCATACTCGCTATGCGCGAGTAAAGGGTATTTGTCGTTATCGACATTTCTCTGCCCTAACATATCACTCTTCTATTAGGGATTTATGCGGCATATAATTTATTGTTTCGCATCCATACGCGATCAGAGGATCCCAGTGTTCGAAAGGCCGGAGGTTAGCCATGCAGGGAATGGAAAGAGAAATAGCCGAAAACTATGGACTGGAAGTGAAAAATCTGTTTCCATATAAGGATACGTATATGATAGTAACTGCGCAGGGGCGCAAGGTCATAAAAAAGATACCCTTTTCAGTCGACAGGTTGAGATTCGTACACGGTGCAAAGGAACACCTCGCCAGCAACGGATTTGACAATATAGACAGGTATATTTGCACAGCGTCGGGAGAACCGGGCTTCCTGTATAATAACGTCTATTATACGCTGACAGACTTTTCGGAAGGTCGAGAGAGCAACTTTGACAGCGACAATGATGTGAAAAAGGCTGCGCTCGCACTGGCTGATCTGCATAAAGCGTCAAGAGGATATACGGCTCCCGAAAACAGTAAAGTGCAGGATGATTTGGGCAAGCTGCCGGGATTTTTCGCCAAACGCCTTGATGATATAAAGAAGATGAAGAAACAGGCTAAAAAGGGTAAAGGCAGGTTCGATCAGCTTTTTCTCCAGTATGTCGACTACTTTATCGAACTGGGTGAAAAAGCGTCACAGGAGCTTGAAGCGTCCGACTATGCGAGAATAGCCGAAAGAACCAGAAAAGAGGGGCTCTTCTGTCATCATGATTACACCCACCATAACATATTGATGGAGGGCGAAAAAGTGATCGTAACGAACTTCGACTACTGCTGCCATGAATTAAGAGTATATGATATCGCCAACTTTATTCGCAGGAAGATGCGCAAGTGCGATTGGGATATATCCAAAACAGAAATCATAATACAATCCTACAACTCTATAGAAACGTTGAGCAGCGATGAACTGGCTGTAATGAAGATCATACTGCAGTTTCCCCAGAAGTTCTGGCGGGTAGTCAACCGGTATTACAACAGCAGGCGCAGCTGGTCCGAGAAGAGCTTCATCATGCGGCTTCAGGAGGTAATCGATGAAGTTGCGCCGCTGAATAACTTCTTATCCGAGTACCAAAGGCTTTTTCTTTAAGAAGCGTGTCAAAACAGTCCGGTTATTATGCCGTTCTCGTCTATATCGATCTTCTCGGCTGCGGGGACCCTTGGCAAGCCCGGCATCGTCATGATCTCACCGGTTAGGGCTACTATGAAGCCGGCGCCTGCAGACACCTTTATCTCACGGACATTGATCTCGAAATTCTCTGGCCTTCCGAGGATATTTGGGTTATCTGAAAGTGAGTATTGGGTCTTTGCCATACATATAGGAAGCTCGTCAAGGTGCATTTCTTCAAGCTTTTTAATGGCTTTATCTGCCGCAGGTGTGTAGGTAACGCCGCGTGCGCCGTATATTTCTCTGGCAATGGTCTCTATCTTGGTTTTTACAGGGTCCTTCTCGTCATAAAGCGTTTTAAAGCCCGAAGGTATATTATGTATCACGTGCACCAGCTTTTCCGCGAGCTCCTTTCCACCTTCGCCGCCTTTTGCAAAGACCTGCGAAAATGCAACCTCTACGTTCATACCTTTGCATCTCGTCCTTACATACTCGATCTCCTCATGGGTATCGGAATCAAAATGATTAATGGCGACAACTACCGGAACGCCGTATTTTTTGAGATTTTCAACATGCTTCTCAAGGTTTGCGAAGCCTACCTTGAGGGAATGCAGATCTTCCTGTTTTAGATTTTCCTTTTTAGCACCGCCGTTATATTTTAATGCGCGGATCGTCGCGACAAGAACGGCGGCATCCGGTTTGAAGCCCGCGAAACGGCATTTTATATCAAAGAATTTCTCGGCGCCCAGATCGGCCCCGAAGCCCGCTTCGGTTATTACGTAGTCCGCCAGCTTCAAAGCAAGCTTAGTCGCATTAATACTGTTGCAGCCGTGTGCTATGTTTGCGAATGGCCCGCCGTGCATTAATGCAGGGGTGTTTTCCAGAGTCTGGACCAGGTTCGGCTTGATCGCGTCTTTAAGCAGCAGTGTCATCGCTCCTTCGACTTTCAGCTGCGATGCTGTGACAGGCGCGCCGGAGTAGGTATATCCGATAATGATCCTGCCGAGCCTTTTTTTCAGATCCGTCAGGTTGCTTGCCAGACACAGTATCGCCATGACCTCCGATGCCACGGTTATGACAAAACCGTCCTCACGGGGGGTTCCGTTAGCCTTTCCTCCGAGCCCGACGACAATGCTCCTCAGGGCTCTGTCGTTCATATCCATAGCCCTCTTCCAGGAGATCTGCCTGGGATCTATGCCAAGTTCGTTGCCCTGCTGTATATGGTTGTCTATCGCAGCCGACAGCAGATTGTTGGCTGTAGTTATAGCGTGCATATCGCCTGTGAAATGCAGGTTTATATCCTCCATGGGAACGACCTGTGAATACCCTCCGCCCGCCGCCCCTCCTTTCACGCCCATAACAGGGCCGAGCGAAGGTTCCCTGAGTGCGATAATCGCCTTCTTGCCGATTTTCGCCATAGCCTGCCCCAACCCGACGGTGGTTGTAGTTTTTCCCTCTCCCGCAGGAGTGGGATTGATCGCCGTGACAAGGATAAGTTTGCCGTCCTTGCGACCCTTTACCCTTTCCCACAATTCAGGCGACAGCTTGGCCTTGTATCTGCCGTAAAGCTCCAATTCATCCGCCTGTATGCCGATAGAGGCGGCAATCTCGGAAATCGGTTTCATTTTGGACTGCTGGGCTATTTCTATATCGGTAAGCATATCGTTCAACCTTTCTTTCAAGCCGGGTTGTTTCATGTATTATTTTACTTTACATTATACCAACCTGTTTTTGTCAAAACAATACTTAAGGCTTCCATAACGCCGCATTTTCAATTATTCCGTCACAAATGCCATATATGTAAACATATTATGTATTAGCGATAATTCGATTATTCCGGGACCGGATCGAAGCTGGGATGGTGATGGATACATGGACGGGCTGAAAATCGGCGACATAGTTGCCAGAAAATCCTACGCATATGATATCTTTTTCAAGGTAGTTAATATAACAAATAATGGCACCGACAGAATAGCTACCCTGAAGGGGATCAGCTACAGGATCGAAGCGGATGCTCCCGAATCGGATCTTCAGGTGCAGCCCGAGCACAAGGTGAGGGAATACAGGGACAGGTGCTGCCTGGTCGCACAGACAAGGGCTGCGGACAGAAAAGGGCAGTCCTCCGATAGTAGGGGCACTGCAGTAGAATACGCAGGAAATTATTTCTCGCCGCGCTTCAGGGGATACACAAAAAAAGCGTATAACAGAGATACTTCAAACGAGAAAATGGCCAAAATGAAGCGGCCCGGGAAAGTACTCCATTTGGATGGAGACAAGGATTATCTCGACAGTTGCCTTGAAGAATACAGAAAACTCGGACTGGAGGTCGCAGGCCAGTATGTTCCGGAAAAGGAGCAGCCGGGTAAGGTGGCAGCCCTGTTAAAGGAGCATAGACCTGATATACTGGTGCTGACGGGGCATGACGGCTTTATAAAGGGTGAGGACAGTTATACCAATATCGCTTCCTACAGAAATTCGCGCTACTTTATAGAAGCGGTCAGGGAAGCAAGAAAATATAACAGTGATATGGATTCGCTCGTAATTTTTGCCGGTGCATGCCAGTCTTTATATAAAGAAATAATAAAGGCAGGAGCGAATTTTGCCAGCGCTCCGTTCAGAGACCTGATCCATGCGCTTGACCCTGTCAGGGTCTGCCAGAAAATTGCTTTTACGAGTATAGAGAAGGTCCTGAATGCACAGGACGTAATAGACAATACAATAACGGGAAAGACAGGTATCGGCGGTATCCAGACAAGGGGGAAATACAGGGAGGGTTTTCCTGAGGAACCATATATCTAGTAAATAAGGAATGTAAATCTAGGAAATAATCATGCAACCGGTGTTTGGATCCATAATTAAATTTTAACCGAAAAACAGCCATAATATGGAATTAATGCCCGAAAGACTATCAAAATCAATATTTTTTTTAAAAAAAGCTTGACATAAATAAATTACCCTTGTTATAATATATTATTTTTTTGACAAGCTGTACTTTTTGTGATATAATAAATAAAACAGAAGATGAGGTGATTCAATGGCGGAAAAGAGTGACCTGTTTCAAATAAAGAAAAACATTGAAACCTGCATTGGCCAAAAAGTACAGTTGAAAGCTAATAAGGGAAGAAAAAAGGCATTTATTAAAGAGGGAGTTATTGAGAATTCATATCCCAGCATCTTCATCATCAAGTTTGAGAACGAATACGAGACAACAAGAAGGGTTTCCTACAGTTATACAGACATTCTCACGAAGGCAGTTGAGTTGGTAATTTGCAAGGATGACAAAAGAATCAGAGTCAGCTGACATGATGATCAAGATAAGAATAAAACCTTTTTAAAGCGACCCGATCGTAGAACGACCGGGTCGCTTTCATGTGAAACCTGGATGCTCGATGCTTCCGGGTTTTTTATTAATGGAACATAGCGTAGTCTTGTTCAAAAAATCTGGATGCTTGATGCTTCCAGGTTATTTATTTATGTAATATTTTAACCCCCTTGTCAATATACATTAGATAAGCTGCAGTGAAAAATCATACCCAGTATTTTCATTGCACATAAATGAAACATGTCTGCAGTCATGCGGGGGGAGGATTTTTTCATGTCTCTTGAATTGATAAGGGAGGCCGTCAGGCTGAATCAACCTATAGGCGAGGATACGACCCAGGCTATTGTCGAGAATGATATCATAGTGCCGGATATAAAACCGGATATTGCCCGTATATTGCTTTTGGACGGCGATGCGTTCGTAAACGGTGTGGAGACTGCATCTGACAAACTTTTGATCACTGGTACGGTGAGATATAAGATACTTTATGTTTCAGACGATCCTGAACAACCGATAAAAAGCATCAATACGTCATCAGGCTTCCATTATTCGGTGGATATCCCAGAAGCGAGGCAGGGCATGCAGAGCCGTGTCAAATGCGATATTGAACACATGGAGTATGAGATCCTCAACAGCAGAAAGGTCAATGTAAAAGCGATACTCAATCTGTACGGCAAGGTGACGAGCCCGTTCGAGCAGTATATAACCAGGGATTTTTCAGGAGTTGAGGAAGTACAGGTCCTGAGAAACACGATCAGCGTCAATTCCTATATAGGAGAGAGCAGCGCAGTCTGCCCTGTAAGAGAGACACTGGAATTGCCCGCGGGAAAGCCGACGATACTTGAAATATTGAGAAATGACGCCAAGGTTTCAGGCAAGGAGTACAAGGTAAGCGAAGGTAAGCTTGCCGTCAAAGGAGAACTGAACATATCCACGCTTTACATCGCAGATGATGAAACACGTAGCATCCAGTTCATGGAGCACGAGGTACCATTTACGCAGCTTGTCGATCTGGACGGCATAGATGAGGATTCGTATTGCAACGTGGATTTCGATCTCCGTGAATTGAGTTTTGATGCAGAGGAGGATGCCGACGGAGAACTCCGCCTGCTCAAGTGTGAAACGACGTTGGGCATTTATGCGGAAAGCTTCGGAAAGAAGGATATAGAACTGGTTGAGGACGCGTACAGTCCAAATTCGAGGATGAGTCTGGAGAAAGATCAGCTGAAACTCGATGAACTCGTATCGGATAACAGGAGCCAGATCACGCTCAAAGATACCGTTGTTCTCGACGACGATGCGCCTGACATCTCCGAGCTTTTCAACGTACTCGGTAGGGTGTCCGTTTCCGGAAGCGAGATAACCGATGACCGCGTAACGATTGAGGGTGTAATTGCCTCCAATGTCCTTTACCTCTCAAACAACAAAGAGCAGCCCGTTTATTGTGCGGACCGTGAAATACCGTTCAGGCATACCCTGGATGTGAAAGGCGCAAAAGCCGGCATGAGTCTGGACGTTGAAATGGATATTGATCACTGCAGCTACAGCATAATATCGTCTAAAGAAATCGAAGTCAGATATAATATAGGCTTGAATACCAGATTCAGCAGGCAGATATCGATACCCGTCATATCAAAAGCCTTGGATCAGCCGCTGGATGACAATCGGCTGGCTCAGCAGCCCAGTGTTACGATCTACTTCGCACAGCAGAACGATACTTTGTGGAAGGTTGCGAAAAAATATTACACCACGATGGATGAACTCAGGAAGAACAATGGCTTCGAGGAAAACGCCCAGCTTACTGCCGGCGAACAGATTCTTATTCCGAGAAAGATATGATGTATTTTTAAAGATGAATAAATTATACATAAGTGCCTGAAAATATGTTTTCGGGCACTTTTTATTGTATTCATAATGTTCTTTGTATATAATGTACCTAATGATATTGAACGAACGAGGTACGCGATGGCTGTTCTTGAAATACCTGCGTATGCAAAAATCAATTTGAGTCTCGACGTACTGGGAAAGAGGCCGGACGGCTACCACGAACTAAAAATGATAATGCAGACTGTTGAACTGCATGATACAGTCAGGCTGGAAACGACCGGAGAAGCCGGCATCGTACTGAAATGCGGAAGTCGGTTCGTTCCGGAGGACAAAACTAATACCGCGTGGAAAGCTGCGGCTTTATTGATGAATAGGTACGGGATAAAAGGCGGAGTCAGGATAGACATAGTAAAGCGGATCCCGGTCGCAGCCGGAATGGCAGGCGGCAGCGCGGACGCGGCGGCGGTTTTAAGAGGCTTGAACGAACTGTTTTCGCTGGGGCTTGGCTGCGATACTTTAAGAGAACTCGGGAAACTGGTCGGGGCGGATGTTCCGTACTGTATAGAAGGCGGCACAAGGCTGGCCGAAGGTATAGGTGAGCGCCTGACGGTCCTTCCGGACTTCAGCGGGATCGATATACTGCTGGTCAAACCCGGGATAGGGGTATCCACCGCCTGGGTCTACGGAAACCTTAAGGCGGATGAGATAAGCGATGAGGAAAGGCCTGACACCGATATGCTCGTCAGTGCAATCCGTACGCATGATGCGGCAACTGTCGCGGGCAATATGAAAAACGTCCTCGAGCGTGTGACGATACCCAGGCATGGCGTAATCCGGGAGGCAAAAGCTCGCCTGGTGGAACTGGGAGCCCTCGGAAGCATGATGAGCGGGAGCGGGCCGACGGTATTCGGTATCTTTCCGGATGCGGCATCAGCCGCCGAAGCTTTGCAAAAGCTATCAGCCGACCATAGGTGGATATGCTTCCAGACGAGGACTGCAGGCCTGACTGACGGGGTGATCCAAGACGATCCAATACGATCCAAGACGATATAGACGGCAAGCAATATATATGATTACTGGTATTGTAATAAACGAAGGAGATACACTAAAATGGCTGGAAAATTAACAAAAGTAAATCTTAATGATTACAAACCACTACGTGAGGTTATTTTCAATACGCTCAGGGAAGCGATTATTGTAGGCGAACTGAAGCCCGGTGAGAGGCTGATGGAAGTTCAGCTCGCCGATAAAATGGGCGTAAGCAGGACCCCCGTCCGCGAGGCCATAAGAAAGCTCGAGCTCGAAGGGCTGGTCGAGATGCTGCCGAGAAAGGGCGCACATGTTGCTGACCTTTCAGTTAAGGATATAATGGATGTCCTCGAAGTCAGGGCAACGCTCGACGGACTGGCGTCTTCACTATCAGCTTCACGGATAACTGATGAGGAGATCAAGGAGCTGAGGCATCATCTGTCGCAGTTCATCAATCATGTTGAAAAAGACAATCTGCAGGGCTCCATCAAAAAAGACGTGGAGTTCCACGATATAATATACTGCTCTTCAAGGAACGACAAGCTGATACAGATATCCAACAATCTCAGGGAACAGATACAGAGGTTCAGGGTCATATATATCAAGGACTACGGCAGCTCCAGGGAACTGATAAAAGAGCATACGGAGATCTGCGACGCCATTGCGCGCAGGGATTCTGTCGCGGCCATGGAGCTGGCGCAGAAGCACATAAAAAACCAGGAAGAGACGATTATTCGATTTGTTAAAAAGAACCAGCTGGTGAAATGAAGCGGGCCGGATAACGCCAATGTTTTGAGACGGGTAATTCGACCCGGACAGGTGGAGTGAAAAGCATCCACCTGGTTTCACCGGGCGGCAGTATTATTGCAGCACCTCGTAGCCCATTTCGGCAATTTTACCCTTTATGTCCCTTGGCTGCTGCAGTGCCGGATCATAGGATACCCTTACGGTCTGGGATTTAAGATCGACGTCGACTCCATCTATGCCGCGCATATTTCCGAGTTCGCTTTTTATACGGTTGGAACATATGCTGCAGGAGATCGACGGTACTGTAAATGTTGTGTCCATGTTTACCTCCGGAGTGAATTAAAATCTGGCTTATCCCGATCTATATTACCTTGGCCTGATTTCAGAGATTTAATTCTTCCGCCGACTTAATTATTTCTGTATTTTATATAAATTCATGTAAAAATTATTTATTATAACGATCGATAAAAGTTTGCCGTTAGGATGCATAGGCAAGCAGCAAGCTTTGCTTGCGACCAGCTAGGATGCATAGGCGAGCAGCAAGCTTTGCTTGCGACCAGCCCCTCGCTGAAATGCAACAGAGGCAAGAAAATTTTATTACAACCAAAAAATTTTCTGTTTAATCGATGCGTTATAAAACAAATACTTTGATTCGACGTATAATTGATTGCATCGCAAATTTTAAATATAAACGGAAACCGCGATTTTATAGCGGTTGGTGAAAGCTTGAGTGTTGAACGGAGGGGTTTTTGATGGCATCCGGGGAATTTTGGTATGATAGTTTCCTGAGCAAGTACAAATCGGGCATCTCGCATGAATTTCTATTTTATTTCAATGTCCGCGACCTGGTCGACAATTACAGGTATATGGACAGGTACATCTATGAGGAATTCATCAAACAGAGGGGCTTCGGCATCGTCGCCTTCTATGATATCTCCCGGGGCCTTACGTTCTTTGATGCAGGCATGGAAAAGGAATTCAACATCATCACCGCCAATGAGGCCGTGAATCTGATGAATGCCATGCCTTCGAGGCTGTTCCCCTTCATTGACAAAGCGCTTAAGAATACCAAAATGGTGCTCTTCATAGATCATGTAGAAAAAATGATACCTGCGGGCGATATAGCCGGCATGTCACTTGAGGAAAGGATTGCTCTCATATGGATATGCGAGTGGTCGGTCAACGCCAAGATCTCTTCCGTGGGCAGCGCGATACTGATGCTGTCGGATAACCTTGCCGATGTCAGCCGTGAGCTTTTAAAATCCTCCTACAGGATAGAGCCCGTTTTTGTAGGGCTGCCCGATGAGGCGCAGCGCAAGGATTATATCGAATATCTCCTGAAAGATAACGATATAAAAACGGACATCAACTCCGACGAGTTTGCCAAATTGTCCTCCGGACTTAGCAAGAAATCCATAAAAGATATCAAGCTCAAGTCTGAGGCGGAGGACGACCCTATCAGCTTCGACTTCATAAAGGATAAAAAGCATTCCGTTCTTCAGAAGGAGTACGGCGATGTGCTTGAATTCATATATCCCGAGATAGGCTTCGAAAATATAGGCGGAATGGAAAAGGCAAAGGACTACCTGCTTAAAAATGTGGTAAAGCCGATACTGAAAGGGGATCTCAGGAGGGTGCCGATGGGGATCCTGCTGTGCGGTCCTTCGGGGACGGGCAAAACGCTGCTGGTGAATGCCCTGGCAAAGGCGAGCGGTTTTAACTGCGTCAAGATAGATATGTCGCGCATACTCGGACAGTATGTCGGCGAGAGCGAGAAGAATTTTAAGAAGTGCCTGCTGGGCGCACAGTCGCAGCACCCTGTCATCATTTTCGTGGATGAGATCGATACTGCATTCAGAAGGGGCGACAGCGGCGACAGCGGAGTGAGCAGGAATATTTTCAGTGAATTTTTACAGTTCACGGGTAATACAAATAATAGGGGCAAAGTAATTTTCATTGCCGCGACGAACAGGCCGGATCTTATAGACCCTGCATTGAAGAGGGCGGGAAGGTTCGACAAGAAAATACCGATACTCCTGCCGGACGTAAATGAGCGCGCCGATATTTTCAGGATAATCATCAAAAAATATGGTTTTGAAACCAATGTCGAAGATTTCATGCCTTTTGCCGGCAGTACGGAAAACTACACGGGCGCCGAGATCGAAACAGTGGTGCGCAAGGCATATGAGATAGCGAACGAGGACGATACGGACGGGACTGTGCTTACTTCGGATATCATTACAAAGGCAATTGACCGGTGCAGGCCCAGCACGCAGCAGGTACAGTTCATGACGATGCTTGCGATAGAGGAATGCGACGACAAGGATCTGCTGCCTGAAAAATACAAGGGCCTGCTCGACACAAAGAACCTGTCGGTCGAGAGGTAGGAAAAGTCCGCGGCGACAGTTGCATACTGCCGTTGAAATAACGCGCGCGGCTGATATTAATTAGCTTTACATTGGGCTTTATTTATTATAAATTATAAATATACAAATATTGGCGGGACGTACCAAATAATAAACGGGGAGGCAATAATAATGGGTTTTTTCAGTAGATTGGGAGCATTGATCAGGGGCTTTTTCGGAAGTCTGCTCGGCGGTGTTGAGGAAAACAATCCGGAACTGCTGTTTGAAGACATTAAAATGCAGATCGATAGAGCAAGAAAAGAAGCTGAACAACAGATTCTCGAAATTCAGACCAATGCTGAAATGATAAAGATCGAAATGAAAAACGCGGAAAAGAATCTGGCTGCAGTCAAGGCCAGAGTAGAGTCCGCGCAGAAGCAGGGCGACAAGGAACTGCTGGTAGAGCTGCTCATGCAGGAAGAGGAATACCAGGCGACGTACGATACGCACAAGGCTACGTATGATACGGCGATGGCAGAGGTCGGCAAGATCAGGGAGGATTACAAGATATTCGAATCCGAAATGTCGGCCAAGCTGAACGAACTGAAGACTCTGAAATCACAGGCGAAGATGGCCCAGCTCAGGGAAAATATAAACTCCGTAAATGCCAGGTATACTTCCAGGAACAACACGGTCGGCCATGTCAACGAAAGCATGGACAGAGCAAGGGAGCTTGTCAACAAGAAAACTGCCCGCGCCAATGCCGTGGAATCCCTGGGCGATACCAACATGGACCTGAAGCTCAAGAGACTTGACATGAACTCTGCAAGAGATAGGGCAAAAGCCAGGGCGGAAGCCATGCTCAGCAGCGAACAGGGTTTTGAAGTGAAGGAAAAGGCGGATAATAAGGTTTCACAGTAATATATAATATATGATGCAGCCCGGCTGCAGCGTCAACGGTGCTATGATGGGCCGGGCCATGGTTCGGCACTGATGTGAGGCCGACGGAAACAGGAACAGGTGGTTGACCTATGAGATCAAGGATGTTTTTGAAAGCATTGTTCAAATTGAGGAATATTGGGATATTGGCGGGCGCTTTTATATTGGCTGCCCTGCTGAGCGATCCGAATGCGCTGCCGAATTTATTGGGCTATTATGTGGCAACGACTAAGGAAATTACGACAGTGGGCGCTATTGCGGTTTATTTGGCATCCGTGATCCAGACACTCTCCAGTAAGAAATTCCATGAGGAATTCAATCAGGGGGAAAAGCTCAGGAACATCCGTGAATTGAACCGCCAGGCAAACCGGCTGGCTTCGGAAGCACGCAGGAATACGAACAGCACTTACCTTCAGAAGCTTAAGAAGGTTATGGAAGACAAAAACGATATCTACAATTCGTACTCTACGGGGGAACACAGCTTTCTTAAGGAAAAAATAACGGAACAGACGCTGAACCTTGTTACAGCTTACCTCAAGCTTCTCAACAATTTCTGCATCAGGAGCCGTGAACTGAGCGCTGTGGACGTAAGCGCCGTGTCGACCAGGATCAATAACAACAACAGGAAGCTGAGCTTTGCCAAGGACGTCCGTATGGCTGAGGACGTCAGGAAGATCATCGAAATGGACGAAAAACTGATAGGCAGGCTGAAGGATGAGAAAAAGGAACTCGAGAGGATAAGCGCCAAGCTCGACTATATGGAGAGCACGGTCAACATGTTCAAGCACCAGATAATGTCAAGCGTGGAAAACGAGGATATGCTCGAACAGCTCGAAACCGCCGTCAATGAGGCGGAGGCGCTCGACGCGGTACTTGAGGACAGGCGCAAGAACAGGGTGCGGCAGTGAACCTGCGTTTCACGTGGGAAGCGGGACAGGGTGACGGGACCTTGTCCTTTTTTAGTTGTTTGAGTCAGGGTGAGTTGGAGAACCGTCTCCTTTTTCAAAAGAAGGAATGTGACGTTTTGTGTCGAATTATTCAACTATCTTACCATGGAGAAAAATGATGAAGGAAAGTGTTATCTACTCATCTGAATATATAAGTATCCTTGAACGCGATGACGGATTTTATATCCAGTCCTATAAGAAAGGCGTATCTATTGAACAGTTCCGGAAGCTTTTACAGGATCGCAAAAACATCAAAATAACCAGCATAATGGCTGTCAGGAATGCTCTCGTAAATGCGCCCACGCCTCCGGAGAAGTTTGCCGAGGCCACGGAACGCATAAAGATCGAATTGACGGATAATGATGTCAGGGCATTTCTGACATTGGACGTCGATCGGGAGGAATTGTCGGGACCCGGGCGCGCTGAGCTTGTAAAGGAAATCATATGCAACCTCAGGGAAATCGGAATAACTTACGGTATAAAAAACGAGGTGCTCCTGGGCGGTCTGGAAAACCACAAGAGGCTTCTGGTGGCGGAAGGTATCGTGCCTGTGAATGGGAACGATTCCGCTATAACAATGTATGAGATGAAGGAAGTCAAGCCTGAGGCAAAGGAAGACGGTAATGTGGATTACTATGAACTGAACCTGATCAACAGGGTTGCCGAAGGCGAATGGCTCGGAGAACGTACCGATCCGGGGGTTGGCAGTCCGGGGAAAACCGTGAAGGGAAGCACTCTGCTGCCGGTAAAGGGCAAGCTGCTGCCGCTCATTTATGATAGAAATACGGTCAGGGAAGTCTACGAGGATGGTGTTACGAGGCTGTATTCGAGGATACCCGGCGCAGTCCATTACGACGGCGACAGGATAAGTATTTCAAACCACCTCGAGATATCGGGAAATATCGATTACAGGACCGGAAATATAAATTTTGACGGTTTTCTGACCGTTAGGGGAACGATAGAGGACAGCTTCTCCGTAACTGCCACTCAGGATATCGAAATATTGGGCGATTACGGAGTCGGAAGCGTCAAGGACATCACGAGCAGCAACGGAAGCATATTTATAAAGGGCGGGATAGCAGGTAACAACAAGGCGGTCATATACAGCCGCGGGAACATTTATACCAAGTTCGTTTCGGATACGAGCATCGTTTGCGAAGGAAGCGTGCATATAGGCTTTTATTGCCTGAACAGCAATATAAAGGCGAAGGAAGTCATACTGGACTCACCGAAAGGGCAGATAATAGGCGGGAACATCGAGGCGGAATTCAGGGTAGTATCGTCCATAATCGGCTCTTTGAGTGAAAAAAGGACCTGCATAACTGTAAAGGGATTTGACAGGCAGCTTCTGAAACAGGCCTTCGACAACAATTCCGCGGATATCGAGACCCTGAAGTCGGAACTGGCAAAGGCAAAGCACGAGCTGTCGGTCTGCGGTGGATCTTCGGGCCTTTCAAGGGGACAGCTTGCTGGATATGAAAGAATAAGGGATAATTACTATGATATAATGGATCGGCTGAGACGTGCCGAGGAGGAAAGAAAAGCGCTTTCACAGTATCTAAGGACCCGCGGCGAAGGTGAGATCTCGATTCTGAAAAAGGTCTATCCCAATACGCTGCTCAGTATCAAAAAAATGGCTAAGGAAATCACTATACCGACTATGAGTACAAATTTCTGCATAGTCGACAATGAGATTAAGGAGTTTTGAAATCACAATTATGGCGGTATTCTGCGGTGTGGATATAATCGAAATAGAACGAATAAAAAAATCCATAGAGGAGACAGGCAGCTTCAAGGAAAGAGTTTTCACCGGCAATGAAATAAATTACTGCGACAAGAGAAATAATGCCAGATATGAGAGCTATGCCGCGAGATTTGCAGGCAAGGAAGCCGTTCTGAAAGCGCTTGGCACAGGCTTGTCGGATGGCCTTGAATGGAAGATGATAGAAATACTGAACGACGAAAAGGGCAAACCGCGTGTGGCGCTCTCTCAAAAAGCCCTTGAGATTTACGAGAGGATGGGGGCAAAGGATATCGATATAAGCGTTTCCCACTGCGGCAGTTATGCCGTCGCATATGTTGTGATCCAGGCATAGGGAGGCGGGATATGATGCGGATCAAATTTCTTCAATGCGGAGACCTGCATTTGGACTCTCCGTTCACTTCTCTGGCGGATGCTGAAGGTAAACCGGATCTGAGACGCCAGGATCTCAAATCCGCGCTGGCGCGCATTATCGAACTTGCCGATTCCGAGAAGTCCGATATGTTGCTCATCTGCGGAGATCTTTATGAACATGGTTATGTTAGAAAAAGTACGGTTCGTTATATATGCGACCAGTTTCAAAGGATTCCGGATATACCTGTCATTGTAATTCCAGGCAATCACGATCCGGCAGTGCCCGAATCCTTCTACTTAGGCTTCGAATGGCCTCAAAACGTACATATACTGGCAGGCAGGAACCGATGCCATGAGCTTCCCGAAAAAAGGGTGAGGATATACGGTACGCTGATGCCTGCGGACGGGCTTGAACCGGCATATATCAATATACTTATGTATCATGGCACGCTGGACATGCCGTTCAGCAGCGACGCCTTCCAGCCTGTCAATAGCGCGGATATCTCAGCTTCAGGCTTTGACTATTGCGCGCTTGGGCATTTTCATACCGTGATTTCCGGTGCCGGCGGCAATAAAAGCATATTCAATGCCGGGAGCCCTGAACCTCTTGGATTTGATGAGGAAGGTGAGCATGGCGTCATCATGGCTGAGATCGAAAAGGGATCGGGCGGAGCGGAGATACATACCCGATTCGCAAATATATGCAGGAGACGGTTCATCACTATTGAAGCGGATGTAGGTAATTGCCTCAATGATGAACAGGCTGCAGTAAAAGTGGCCGAGTGTTTGGAGATGAACGGAAGCGGTGAAGATCTGTACAGGATCATACTTTGCGGCTATGTTTCCAATGAATTCAGGCCAAATACGGAACTGATCCGGCAGCTTCTGAGGGAAAAGGCATTTTATATCAAGCTTACAGATCGGACTACACCTGATTACGATTTTGACCGGATTGCAGGCGAACCGGGTATCAGGGGGCTGTTTGCCAGAAAGATGCTTGACAGGGCTGCCGCAGCGACCGGCGAGGAAGAGAGACAGCTGGTCATGCAGGCGCTGTATTATGGCATGGAAGCGATCGACGAGGGTAAGGTATGCGTATAGAACGTCTCGAGATAAAAGGCTTCGGAAAATTGAAAGATCTGGTGATCGCGCCCGAAGATGGCCTGAATGTTTTGTATGGCGATAATGAAGCGGGAAAATCGACGCTTCAGGCATTCATACTTGGTATGCTTTACGGCCTTAAAAATGGCAGGCAGGCGGCCGGCTTTCCGCCGCCGCTCAGAAGGTATGAACCCTGGGACGGCGGCCCGTATGGCGGCGTAATGGTGTGCTCCCTTGATAACGGCAGTACATACAGGATCGAGCGCAATTTCAGAACCGGCACGGTCAAGGTCTTTGACGATTTTTATTCCGACGTTACCGGAGCTTTCAGTATCGGCCGTGACAAGATGCCGCTGATTGCAGACCGTTTGCTCGGAATGGACGAGGCCACTTTTACAAGGACAGTATTTATCAGGCAGATGGAACTCAGGCTTGATGAAAACGATTCGGCGGCGTTGGCCGGCAGGCTTGCAAACGCGGATTCGACTGGAATCGAGGATATATCCTTCAACAAGGCGGAAAAAGCTATTACAGATGCGCTGAAAAACAGTATCGGGACCATGAGGACGAGGACACAGCCCCTCGACAGGCTGGAGGCCAGGCTGGCCCAATTGCAGGAGGCGTCCGAAAGACTCCGGAGCCGGCAGGAGCGCACATTTTCTGCGGGAAGAGAATTGCAAGATGCCAGGGAACGTTGCCACAGGCTTGAATCTGGCGAAAAATACCTGGAGGGCATCCGTAAACTGATAGAGCTTAGGCGAACGCTCGATAGCAATATGGAAAATGAGGCTGTACTGAAGGATGCCGTCAGGCAGCTGAAAGAGCTGGAAGCAGCCGGGACGCAACATTCTGGAGGACTTGACTTCGGCGGAGCGGAAGTCATACTCCGGCGGAACAGGTCCAATGGCGCGGGAAAAGGCTTGAAACTGTCATTTATAAGTATTTGTGCGGCATTTACATGCTTTTTGGCGCTGCTCGCCGCGGAGCTCGCAGGAGTGATGCCGCTTAAGCCGCCGCCTATTGTATACGGGATCGGGGCTCTTGTTTCGGCTCTGGCGGGTATATTGCTGCTCTACAGATATAAAAACATGAATCCTTGGCCGATAAAAAACGCGGACACATCGAGTGCTGCTTTAGATCCGGCATATCCGGAAAGCTCTGGGTACGGTATGAAAAAGGAAATGATACTGAGGGAAGCTTCGCTTGCCTGCGGTAAACAGCTGACAAGCCTTGCTGCCGTTGAACAGGAACTCCGCGGGATCTCTTCGGGGCTCGAGAAGCTGAGCCTCGATCTCGAGTCCGGGCTCGAGGCGGCTGTCTCGTCGGAATACGATTCGCAGGGCTATTTTAAGCGGAGCGTACTTGATGCTGTCATATACGATTCAGATATCACCGGACTCGACGAAGCCTGGGAAGCTGAAACCAAAGAAATAAAGCAGGAGCAGCTTGATGCCGCGCTTAAGATAAAGTACTGCGAAGGTCTGCTCGGCGGCGACAGAGAAATTGCGGGAGAACTTGCGGACGTTACAGAAGAAACCATTGCGGTTATGGAAAAAATCACTGATCTACAAAATAAGGGGAATGCACTCAGGCTTGCCCTGGAGGTTTTAAACGAAGCAGGCGCCGAGATAAGACGGAGTTTTGCGCCGGACGTGAATCAGCGCATGGGCAGGATCATAGCCGGGCTCACTGCCGGGAAATACACTGATATGAGGGGCAACGACCGGCTTTCTCTGGGAGTGGCCCTACCGGACAGCGGCGACGTCAGGAGCGTAATGTCGCTCAGCGGCGGGACCGGAGATCAGATGTACCTGGCGCTCAGACTTGCCTTATCAGGGCTTCTGACCGCGGGTGGTGAAAGCTTGCCCCTGATCTTTGATGAAGTTTTTTCACAATTTGATGACAGAAGAACATCACTTGCGCTACAATATTTACATAACATTTATTCTGGTAAGCAGATTTTGATTTTTACCTGCAAACAGCGTGAAGTTGAGCTTGCGCGGGAGGTCTACGGCGACGGTATGAATCTGGTGGAGTTGGAATATGAGCGGACTGCGTGTTGAAAGACGATTTTTGATTTTTTATATTATTCTGCCCGTTATTGTTTTGTTTAACATAATAGGTATGACCGGCTGTCAGGGCCCCAGCCGCGAGGCGTTGGCTGACGGCGGCGGTAGAACAACACAGGCCGGACAGGATGCAGCATACATATACGGAATTCCTATGGACAATAGCGCAGGCATTATATCCGCAAGCGTTGCCGATATATTTACCAGCCCGGACATAAAGTCCGAAAGGGTAACACAAGCCTTGTACAACCAGCCTGTAAGTGTGCTCCAAAACGAGAACGGCTGGGCGAAGGTCAAAACGGTGGACGGCAGTACCGGCTGGATAAAATCAAAATTCCTCGACAGCGATATTTCAAGCATAAGCGGCAGAACGTACACGCATAGAATAATCGTTACCAGCAGGGAAAAAGTCATACTTTCCGGACCCTCCGGCGGAACGACGCGGATTGATGCGCCGATGGGAGCGGAGTTCTATGCATTCAACGATTACGACGATGCGTACGAGGTGTTTTTGCCTGGCAACAAGACGGGCTGGCTAAAGGGAAGCGGCTTGATCCATATCGGTCTGGATGAGATGATTCCTGTTACGAACCCTGATGATTTTGCAGCTACAGCTATGAGGCTCAAGGGTACGAGCTATCTTCTGAACGGCCTTAGCTCGATGGGAATAGACGCTCCGGGCCTTATCTATATAAGTGCCCGGATCAACGGGATCAACCTGCCCAGGACCATTGAAGGGCAGCTGGCCACAGGGGCAGAGATCGCAATCGAGGATACGAAAGCCGGAGATCTGGTGTTTCTCGCGGGCACCGGCGAAAATGAAGATACTGTTGTCAGCGGTGTGGGTATATGTACGGGAGGCGGTAGCTTTCTCTATGCCGGAAGGAAGATCGGTTATGTTGCCGTAGGCGATGTCAACCGGGAGAACCAGGACGGCAAGGTCGTTGCCGCGCGCAGGATATTCAACGAGGCCGACTGACGGCGGTAAAAATCCGTTTACGGGATCGGTCATACTTTCGGGCCGGATCTGTTTACCGGGATTGACTCAGCTGTCTGATAAAGTAACCCTCCGGCTGTTTTTGTACAAGCCTTTCTACGATATCCGATATTTCTTCGCAGGCGTTAGGTTTTGCCAGTCTGCCTGCAGCTTCCGACATGCGTTTAAGTACGTTCGGTTTCAATAGAGTATGTTCCAGAAGGTACTCGAGGTCGTCTCTGTACGTCAGGCGGAATGCCGCACCGGAATCGCGGAGGAATTTTGCGTTTCGCTCCTCCTGTCCCGGGATAGGGTCCATTATGCATATCGGGAGCCTTTTTACGAGAGCCTCTGAAATCGTAACTCCTCCCGGCTTGGTAATAATAAGGCTGGAGGCGCTCATAAGTTCGCTGACTTTTTCAGTGTAGCCCAATATCCGTATATTGCTGTAATCAGCCGATAAGGCTCCGAGCTGCTGCAGCAGCTTTTTATTGCTTCCCGTGACCACTACGATCTGTATTTCCTGTTTTATATAAAGAAGCGATCTGAAGACCTGTTCAATATTGCCCAAACCGAGGCTTCCTCCCATTACGAGAACGGTCGGCTTATTTTCAAGCCCAAGCTTCGCCAGGCATGTGCGCCGGTCTGTGTGATCATTTGCAAAGCGTTCCGCCACCGGTATCCCGCATACGTGTATGCTGTTTTCGCGAAGGCCCATTTTGATCATGTCGTCCTTTATACATTCGTGTGCTACTATAAAGGCGTCTATTTCGTCAAGCTTCCAAAAGTAATGGTTTGTATAATCGGTAACTATGCCGACGACAGGCACGCTTACGAGACCCTTCCTCTTCAGTCTTGCCATCATCTGAAGCGGCATGGTATGCGTACAGACGACGGCGTCGGGCATGTCCTCCTGAAAAAGCTGAAGCAGTCTGTTCGACAGAATGTTGTTCAAACCCCTTACTAATTTCGTTATTGTTTCATCTTTTTCGGATAGGTCGTAAAATTTGCCGTACAGTCCCGGCAGCACCTTGACGGTATTAAGATAGGTCCCGGTGATCAGCCGGTCGACGATTGGGTTTATGTATTTGAGAGCATCAATAAGCCTGGTCTTGCAGCCGGGCAGCTGTTTTTCCATATGCTCCGTCAAGGCCTGGGCGGCTTTGACGTGACCTCCGCCGGTTGCTGCGGTCAGAAAAAGTACGTTCATTGTTTGCTTCTACCTCCGGTACAGCCTACAATAACATTATTCACAGAACATTGCCGTATTATAACGCATCAGTTCAAAGAAAATTTTTCGGCAATAGATTTCGCTAAAGCGAAATGTTTCATTAAAGTAGCATTTCTGCAAAGCAGAAATCCATTGTAAAAATATTTTTTTACAGCGGGCACCTCGTTATTACACACCCGTCCGATTTAGAGCGCTTAGGAATCGTTAAAATATAAACTCCGATAATCTTTTACGGGAACTCACTAACCGCTCCATTCCCGTAAAAGAATCGGAACTAATATTTTAGCCGATTCTTATCTGGAATATTTTTTTGTATTAAGAAGAAAATATTATTGCCGGCATACCGGATATTCAGAATCAATCTTTTAAAGGAGAGTGTGCTTTGAGCAGGAATAAGGAATCTGCCAGGATATTGACGGTTATACTGTTGTGCGTTTTAATTTTTACGCTGTCCGATGTGTTGATCCGCCCGGGTGGCGTCTATGCCGCAGGAAGCGGAGTCAGCGATGTTCAGCTTCTGGCAAGGGCAATAAACGGAGAGGCCAGGGGAGAGCCCTATGAAGGGCAGGTGGCGGTCGGAGCGGTCATACTCAACAGAACGAAGGATTCGAGTTTCCCGAACACTGTAGCAGGCGTGATATATCAGCCAGGTGCCTTTACTGCGGTCGATGACGGTCAGATAAACGTGCCGATAGATCCCCAATCAACGGTGGTCAAGGCTGCGCAGGATGCATTGGACGGCTGGGATCCGACGAATGGCGCACTGTACTACTGGAATCCCGCCACAGCAACAAGCTCCTGGATATGGAGCAGAAAAATCGTTTATAAAATAGGCAAACACTATTTCGGAATATAGAGGTGAATGGGCCTGAAGCTCGTTAACAGACAGGAGGCAGATAGCATTGGGTATACGTGATAAACTGCAGGATTTTAAAAGAAGATTGTCGGACAGAAGGATGTACAGCATTGTTGTAGTCCTTATAGGGGCGGTAGCGATATGGGGGATCTATCAGTACAAGCATGCCGCAAATCTGAGGCAGGAGCTGGACAACCAGTACAACAGGGCGTTTTACGAGGTAGTGGGATATGTAAATAATGTCGAAACGCTTCTTGCCAAGTCGATGGTTAGTACGACAACGAGCAAGACCGCGACTACGCTGGAGGATGCCTGGAGACAGGCGAACCTTGCCCAGACGAACCTTGGGCAGCTGCCTATTACGCAGCCTGTTCTTGCAAGCACATCGAAATTCCTGACGCAGGTAGGAGATCTGAGCTATGCGCTGAACACCCAGAATATAAGGGGTAAACAGCTCAGTGACGGTCAGTATAAAACAGTGGAACGCCTTTATAAATACTCCTCATCACTTAACAAAAGCCTGAGAGACCTGCAGACCGATCTGTCCTCGGGAAGGCTGAGATGGGGCGAGTTGGCCAATAAAGGCACACAGCTCTTCAGCAAGACCAAGCCCGGGGATATGATGAAGAAGATTAAGAGTGTGGGTGCTGTCTTTCAGGATTACCCTACTCTGATATACGACGGCCCGTTTTCGGACCATATGACTTCTGCGCAGCCCAAAGGCCTGACCGGGAACAATCTGAACTCCGAACAGGCGAAGGACAAGGTCAAAAAATTTCTGGGCGCCGATAAGATATCCAGTATAAAGGATGCCGGGAAAAACGACCAGGGACCGATAAAGACCTTCAGCTACACCGTAACCGAAAAGAATGCGCCGAAGGGCCAGACGATCAATATCGGAGTCACGCAGAAAGGCGGGTCGATCGACTGGATGCTGGACAACAGGCCTGTCAAGGATAAAAAGCTGGACATGAACAAGGCTAAAAAGGCGGGGATAGATTTCCTGAAGTCAAAGGGCTTTGACAACATGATCGATACGTATTATCTGGTGCAGGACAACGTCGCCACCATCAATTATGCTTATAAGCAGCAGAATGTGGTTGTTTATCCGGATCTGATAAAGCTGAAGGTAGCGCTGGATAACGGTGAGATCGTAGGCTGGGAGGCAAATTCCTACCTTTCCAATCATACGGTTAGGAAAATTCCAACGCCTAAGGTAACAATGGCGGATGCGCGTAAAAAAATAAATTCGAAGATGAAGATAAACAGTTCAGGTCTGGCAATAATACCGACCAACTATAAGAAAGAGCTGTTCTGCTACGAATTCAAGGGCAGGCTGAACAATTCGGACTTTATAGTTTACATCAACGCCGAAACAGGCAATGAGGAAGACATATTGATGATCGTCAATACGCCTAACGGAGTGCTGACGATGTAGAAGATACTGTGTAGAAGATACTGTGTAGAAGATACTGTAATTACCGGGGCTATTGTTGCAATTTATCATGCCGGAAGTTAATATAATTATATTAACTTCATTGAAAATGACCCGGAGGTGTGGCGTGAGCGACAGCAACAATAAGCAGACTGGCCTGCCGGCCCTGGAAGCCGGTCCGGGAAGACCCGGTATATTACAGGTTGGCATAATATATTCGATAACGATAATACTGTTTTTACTGATAGGCTACAGGGTGCAGAACAACGAACTCTATTCCGGGCTCATTATAACGGAGTTCGGTCTTGTCATGCTCCCTGCCCTTATATTTCTGCTGGTTTTTCGTTACGACCTGAAAGACGTGCTGCGGCTGAACGGAACCAAACCGTTGAACTTCCTGCTTGCCTTCGGTATAATGCTGTTTGCCATACCCATGGCTGCCGTGTTCAATCTGCTAAACCTTTTCCTGGTGAATTCCATTTTCGGCAAGATAATCGTGGAGCCTCTCCCGATAGCCCGAAACGGTTTCGAATTACTGCTGAGCATACTCGTGATCGCGGGAAGCGCCGGGATATGCGAGGAATTCCTTTTCAGGGGCGTGATACAGAGAGGGCTCGAACGGGCGGGAAGTGTGAAGGCCATACTTATTACGGCTTTTCTGTTCAGCCTGATGCATATGGATTTTCAGAAAATTTTCGGGACATTCTTCCTGGGCGCTTTGATAGGTTTCATAGTTTACAGGGCGAATTCACTTTACTGCGGCATGTTCTCCCATTTTACGAATAATGCCCTGGCGGTACTGGCAAGCTATGCTTCGGCAAAACTGGCCCAGCTTCTGAATAAGGCCGGAAGCGCCGTAGCAAAGGAAACGGACCTGAACAGTGTGTTTTCCGCTTTTGAAGCATTGCCGAAAACCCAGCTGATAGCTGTGTTGTTCATTTACGGGTTCATACTGCTCTTCACAGCGATAATTTTCGTACTGCTGCTCTTTGCATTTATTAAGATAAACCCAGTCCGGAAAGACACTACAGCCGAAAGGGAACGAGAAACCGGGCACGGATGGATGAAAGGCCTGATCGGCATTATTCCCGGCCTTCTTGCGATAGCGGCAATATTTTTTGTGGAAGTGAGGGGCTTCATCGGAGCCGGCAACTGGTTCACTAACCTGGTAAGGCAGCTGCTCGGCGTGTAAAAGAAGGAATTTTACTCTATGAATACATATTTACCTAATGTGCTTTATCATCGAAGTCTAATTACCTATGCTTTTATGCGTCGAATATCATTTCCTACAAACTTGAATATTTTAAAGCCGCCAGTAATCCTGGAAACGATTCTCTCATCATAATATTCAAATAATTCTTCTAGGTCAATATTTGTTGATATAATTATTTTACATGATTTCTTTATATCATTGGCCATACGAGTGTCGATAATATTCAACAACTCAGCATATCGCATTCCGCTTGGTGACTCTGTTCCAAGATCGTCAATTATAAGAAGGTCCGACTCAAGTATGTTGTTGTATAATGCAGATTCACAATTGTCATTATTGGCGGAATTAAACCTATACTCGTATATAGTGTTGAACAATGCAGGAGCTGTTTGATAAAGTACTGTATGGCCCCGTCTCATTAGTTCTATGGCGATACTACCGGCCATAAAGGTTTTACCAACTCCGGTCGGTCCGCTAAAAAGTAGGTTTTTTGTTTTGCTATCCTCAAAATTACTTGCAAAGTGCATACAACTCTCGAGAATACCCTGAATTTGATTTCGAGGAGTATTTTTGATACCGAATTTGCTTTCGTCGGCAACATTTGGGTAAAGGTCTGTTCGAAAGCTTTGAAAACCGTCGTTCCTTACAATACTCAGGTTGGACTGGTCGTAGAGTATGTCTATCAGCTGCTGCCTGTAGCAGGAACATACGGTATCGGGGCCGCCATCCGCCGATTTTATTATGCCTGTGTCCGAGCACTTTTCGCACTGATATGAGGGGTAAAGGCAATCCGGATCATAGCCGTATTTAGCCAGTATCCCGGCTTTTTCCGCCTTCAGGCCTTCGATTGTCTCTGAAAGCTTACTGGCGGCGCTGTCCGAAGGCAGCATTCCCATCAGTATTGCTTTGTTGTATTTAAAGCCCGCGTGGTTAATCTCGTCCTCTATCTCCTCAAGGCGCGGTATACTGTAGTAAAGCTGCGCTCTTCTAGTCTCTAGGTCATCCATCGCAGACTTGCGCCTTCTTTCATATTCACTTTTTATTGTCTGATATGCGTTGAAACTCATGACCAGTGACTTCTCCTTTTTACCTTTCGCTAAAATCTTCATAAAGCTTCTCAAAATCTTCATGACTATATTTTCGTTGTTTGAAGTTACCCTTCTGCGGAGCGGTATTGCCGCGAGTCTTTGACTTGACGGCTTCCGACGGCTTCCTGCCGTCCTCCGCCGCAATTATCTCTTCTCTGGTCTTATAGCCTTTTTCATGCCAGCTGGTCAGGATCCTGTTTATATATTCGAAACTTGGATTGACGGCGGAAGTCGTGCGCTTCAGCGCCAGCTCTATTATGCCGAAGTCATATCCGTATTCGACCACCCATTTTTCAACGTAGGCTTCTTCATACTCCGTAAGATAGCCCTGTTTCCGGAGCTTCTTCATTATCCTGCCGCGGATGTCCTTTACCTTCTGTGCCTCCATGGAGTACTTGTCGAGGTCGAAGCTGTTGTGTATGTTTTTACTGTGCCAGTTGTCAGCCACCTTCATTATATACTGGCGGGAAAGGCTGTAACCTGAACAATGCTCGAAAAGGGCGTACATGACATCCTCCTCGAACTGGTATTTGTCGAACCAGGAATCGATATCCGTGTACCAGGACGGCGACATGACGCCCTGGAAAAATGCGTTGTTGATATTCGAAATGAAGCGGCTGCGCTTTTTGCTCCTTTCGTTGCTGAGCGCCGCGTCTTCCGGCGCGGACGTCGTTTTGGCCCTGTAGAGCTTTTTGATCTCCTTTTCCTTCAGATCAGTTATACTTATAACATGTTCATTCTGGCCTCTCGAGATCAGACCAATCTCTTCGAGACGAAAAAGAGCCTCCTTCACGCGTGAGGGCTGCAGTTCGAGCTTTTTGGCTATTTCATCGGACATCAGGCTCTTTTTGTACTTGCTTAAAAACTGGCAATATATGTATACTTTGACGAAGTCACTTTCCAGCGACGGCATGTATTCCGAAATAAAAATATCCGGTATGAGGCAGTCGGAGTACATTATAGATAAGTTCGCATCAAAAACCATGTAATAACAACCTCACAAATTCTAATAGGAGCGGGAATGAGCTGTGGCTTCAGCGTCAACAGGGCACATTCCTTGCATTGGACATTGAAGATATGTCCCTAAACTTTATTTTCCTCTTTCATTATATCATACCCGCTACATCAGAAAAGTGAAATTGTCTAAAGCTAAAGCAAATTATTCGGAATTAGTTCAAAATTATCCTACCTGGCGGATT
>JAEYOM010000206.1 GCA_023411715.1 Bacillota bacterium
CCCTTTCGTTCAATGAGTTTATTCATTTCCAGTTTATTCATTTCCAGGCCTCCTCAATATGGTTATTATAACAAAACATTTGCAAATAGTGCAAGTGCTTTTCGAAATGATTAAATACTTGCATTTTATTTTGCAAAACAAAAATCCTATAAGAGCACTCCGACATCCGAGTATTCTTATAGGATTTAGCACCTGAAAACCCTGAAACAAAAGGACTTGAATCTCAAGTCCTTTTCTATACGCCGGTCGGAGTGACAGGATTCGAACCTGCGGCATCTTGGTCCCAAACCAACAGGTTTTTTTTCTAGCATACATCAAATATATTGATAATGCCGTAATGTGCTATATCAAGAGTTCAATGAGTTATAGCGAAATAAGCAATCTAAAATAAAAGTAAAACCAATAGAAAATTTGTTTAAAGTTATACCATTCGCTATCAATTACGCTTACTGAGCTATACTGCAGTTTCCTTTATTAAAGTGCGTAGGTAAGCTTTATTTTCATCACGAGTTCGTTTATGATATCCCAGTTTATCACAGATATATTCTATTTTTGATGAAAACACATCTATACTTAGTCTCGACATACAAAGGCAGCCAGTGTCATCACGAAAACTTGTGTGCCACTGAGACTCGTCATCCAGTGGATGCTCTGGCCTAAAATCACGTATATTAAAAATCTTATGTTCAATTTGTGTTATCCATGCAGCACCGACTTCTGTTAAGGCTCCCCATGATGCTTTTGATTTATGGCTTGTGACAAAGAGAACATACATTTTTTGAGTTGAATAACTATTTACAAAAAAATCTCGCAGATAATTATATACACCGCTTTGTCCTACATCTCCTTCAGGGATACGAGCAATCTCGTCATCACAATTGGTATAGATAATATCATCTGGCGGGACATGATTGTATACGAGCATCTGATAAACAACATCAGCAAGATCTTTATCAGCGTAAGTTTGGCTAATTAATATCTTTTTCTTCTGGGTATCGATTATACTTTTTATACCCATATCTGGGCTATTTGCATTTATTTCTTCACTCAGTATATTTTGTATATCTGTTTCTTGTGCAGCATTGTCAATGCCAAGCTTTTGTGCAATCCTTGTAGAAGCACTTTTACTAGTGTTTCTCCTAAATACATCAACAGATTGCTTAAATCTTTCTTCATTAGCTCTTTGCTCATCAAGTTTTTTTTCTTTCTTCTTTCTTTTACCTATAGAAACAAAGACATCACGCATTTTAAATATATCAGGCATAAGTTCTCCTCTGACATAATCAAGGACAGCTTGATATCTTGGATCGTCAGATTTATACCCTTGCCTATTACTTAACGCCATATCAGGAAGCTCAGTTAGTTCGAAAATATCTACATGTAATTGTCCTACAATATACACTTCAACTAGTTTGTTTTGTCCGACTACTGGCAGAATATTAAATTCGCCCATTTTATTATTAGCATATAGCGAAATGAAATTATCTGGAAAATCAGTTATCTCGACCTTCCTACCTCGTGTTGTCACATATGTTCCTACCCACCCGCGTATCTCGACATTATATGAGTGCTCAGTTCCCAAAATATCTCGCATTGTTATTGGACAAGATGCTAACGGTTGCTTTTTTAAAAGTTGTCCTATGTATGAAGGGTATGGTGTGCTAAAATATTCACTTAAATGGGCAAAATCATCACCAAGTAATATTAGGGTTGATAATTCTGAAATCATCTCTTTGTCAAAATTATCGATTATATCCTCTTCTGTACCGCGTAATAGATGAATCCGGAAATTTTCATTTACAAGCGGGAATATCTTTAAAAGATTTCTCTTTATTGCCTTTAGTGTACTATGTAACCGGTATTGAGGGTTTAGCATTACAACAGCAGTTCCCTGGTTCCCTACTTTAATGAAATTAATATCCTCTTCGGGAATAGGAGTTAATTTGTTATCATCACCTATATGTCTTGATAAAATAAAGCCAGACTTCTCGCCGTCAGAAATTGTTTTCACAAGCACATTTTCAGAAACGGACAATGCAGCTAACTTACCAACCCCTTTTCTCCCCATGCGCTTACGACTTAATGCTGTCACCGATTCTTCTGCTGTCTTTCTTGATATAGCAGCAACATTAAGGTATTTCTGGACATCTCCAGCCTCATAAGACATCCCTTTCCCATCATCTTCAACTGTAATATCATCCCTATTTGCTATGATATATACATTTTTTGCGTCCGCATCGTATGCATTAGCTATGAGTTCTGCTAATATGTAATAAATATTTGTATACAGACTTGGTCCTAAAAGCTCCAATATCCTAGGATCAATATTTAACTTATATTCTCGTTCGCTCATTGATGCACCCCTTTACTATCTACGATTACGAGGTAGGTTCTGTATTATGCTTTGACCAATAATCTCTCCTAAACGTGGGGGAACAGCATTACCAATATGTTTTGCAACCGCCTTAAAACTAACAGGTTCGTTATCTTGCACAAAAGCATAATCCTCAGGAAAAGACTGTAATAAGGCTCCTTCTCTAAGTGTTAATGCTCTATCTTGAGTTGGATGACCAAATCTCCCTGTTCCATAACCAAAAAATTGTGTTGTCATCGTAGGTGCAAGTTCGTCCCAGGCCATTCGTCCATAAACAGATTTATATGTCTTACCAGTTTTCTTCTTGTGACATGGAAGCAACAAATTTTTTGGCCAATCTCTCCAGGTACCATTTGGTTTTGATGCCCTTATTCGCTTAAGATTGATTTCTGATAAAGTTGGTGCTTGATGCAATCTATCAACAGGGCATACCTCTCCAGCAGATACGGCCGGAAGATTTCCGATTACATTACGAACTGTATTAGGTGTATTCTTATGAGTTGGAGGAATAAGCTCTATTTTCCCCAGTTTTGAAGCTAATAGAATTAAACGTTTACGCCTCTGAGCAACACCATAATCAGCTGCATTAATTACTTTGAAGCTAACATAGTATTTAAGTCTTTTCAAACAGTCAACAAAGTCTATAAATACCTGTTCATTAACCAAAGCAGGGACATTCTCCATAGAGACAATATGTGGTTTACATTCCTCAACAATACGTGCAAACTGATAGATTAGACTCCAATCTTTGTGGCTACGTCTATCTTTTTTATCTTTTCTATGATTTGAAAATGGTTGACATGGCGCACATCCTACCAGAATTTTCGTATCAAACCCACGTAATAATTGCTTTATTTCCTTGCCAGTGACTTCGGAAATATTTTTATTAATGAAATCAGCATCATTATTTTGCTCGTATGCGAATTCACATGACTTATCAAGGTCTATCCCCGCAACAACCTCAACTCCAGCCATCTGTATGCCATGGGTGAGGCCCCCAATTCCACAGAATAAATCTACTGCACCAATTGGCATCTAACCACGCTCCCTTACGTAATTCCTTGCTCAATTTCAGTGCTTTGACAAAAATAATACCATAAATTGACGAAAAATACAATAATTTAGCATATAATGTTCATCCCACTGGTAATTATGTGAATATTGCTATGCTAATAGTAACATTTGAGTTATGAAATATCAAATAATCAAAGTTATTTGGTTCCAATGAATTTAGAAAGGTACTACATTCCCTGTATTCACAAAAAACCAATATGTTAAACTATCCTTTTCATGAATATTCGTATGATATAATTAAAAAAAGCCTAATGGGAGGCATCATTCCTATATGCGTATATGGTAAACAAGTAATTATTATTTCAACTACATCTCAGTATATCTTCTTTCTTGCTTGGGACTAACACTAAATAATATTGTTGATGTTTTTGTATTGTGTTTTCTAATGTTAATCGTAGGATATATATATAAGCAACGGCATGACATATATGAATCCTATTCTGCAATTTATGGGGTATAAGGCATATGACGCACGAATAAAATCAGAATCAACAAATGATGACTTTTCATGTATTATTATATCGAATAGAGAAAATAGAATTAAAATTGGGGATGAAATGTTGGCATCTGGAAACGGAGATTTTGTCTTTGCTGATATAATATATCAATTATAGTCTATGTAATTACTGATAATATAAAATGATACGTTAACCTGTCAAGGTGAAACTTTTTGTAATATGCTAACAAATAAGCTATCAAGGATTTTAACAATTTAAATTGTAATAACAAACAAAACCCTTGGAATGTATTATCCCCAAGGGTTTTGTTGTGGTCGGAGTGACAGGATTCGAACCTGCGGCATCTTGGTCCCAAACCAAGCGCGCTACCAGCTGCGCTACACCCCGATACTTCTATAATATATCAAATGCAGAGTACATTTTACTATAAGGCGCGCAAATATTCAACACGTCCGATGTTCCGGCGAAACCGTTATAAGGTGTTGCTCCGCGTATACTCCCTCATGCTCGGTAAAGCTTTAGCCCATCCGAAATAGCTTCGCCAGCATAAGGATTTTGAGATATAGACATTATAACCGGATTTGCAGTGCATGGCAATATTCTTTCGGGTAATCGCAAGAGATAAATGAGCCTGTTCACGGCATGCTTATTATCCCCCGGCTGCTACACGCCGTTTCTATGGATGAAAGCCTTATTACACGCTTTACACGCTTTTTATACTATATTGATGCATCTTTACCTTTTTGAAAGAAATGTGTAACATAACGGTAACTTGAACCAGTTATACCGGAAGTCTATAATAGAATATGGGACGGGAAGCAGTATTTTCTATGGCGGAAAAGAGCCATACGTCAATTATCAAGGATTACCGGATTTGGGAGTGTTATCTATCAAAAGGATTTTGGGACAGACCAGAAAAGCTATCCAGGACTACGGCATGATACAGGAGGGAGACCGGATAGCCGTAGGGGTCTCGGGCGGTAAGGATTCCCTTACACTGCTAATAGCGCTTCGGAAGCTGATGGATTTCTATCCTGTCAGGTTCGAGCTCAAGGCGATCACGATCGCAATGGGCATAGGAGAGCCGGATTACTCCCCGGTCACGGAGTTGTGCAGGGAGCTCGGCGTTGAGTACATAATTGAGGATACATACATAGGCAAGATCGTTTTCGAAGCAAGGCAGGAGAAAAATCCGTGCTCGCTATGCGCAAATCTCAGACGAGGCGCCCTGAACAGCTCGGCTTTAAGAAACGGCTGCAACAAAGTCGCCCTCGCCCATAACCGTGACGACGTAATTGAAACCCTGCTTTTAAGTACCTTTTATGAAGGCAGGATACATTCTTTCTCACCGGTGACCTATCTCGACAGGAAAGGCATCACCGTCATACGTCCTTTGATATACGCCGAGGAAAAAGAGATCCGGGCATTCGTCAAGGAAAATGCACTGCAGATCGTACAAAATCCCTGCACGGCCAATGGCCACACAAAACGTCAGTACATCAAGGAACTGCTCAGGGAACTGTCCGTTGACAACAGGGAAATAAAAAACAACATATTCGGCGCCGTCAAACGCTCCGGTCTGGACGGTTGGCACGAATAACGGAGGTCAAAATGTTAAAAAACAAAAGAAAAGCCAAGGTTCTGGCTGCAGGTTTGCTTGCCGCTTTTTTACTGCTGCCTTTCACAGCGGCGGATGCTTATGCAGCCAATTCATACACGATTCATGAGGAACGCAGCACTCAAACGATCACCCAGGGAGTAACGCTTGAAAATATCATCCGCTTTACCAAAGGCGGCTGGTATAACTTCCAGATACTCAAAGTTGATCTTTCCAACCCGTACATAAGCGTCGACACACTGACCAATACCGAATCGGTGGGCAGGATCGCCACAACCAGCAAAATGGCTGCACAAAGGAATGCAGTAGCTGCAATCAACACAAGCTTCTTCACTTCCTCGGGCAGCGGCAACGGCTTCCCCGTAGGAGCTATCGTAGAGTCCTCGGATATAAAGGCTGCATACGGCAGTTTCAATAAATACGGCAATACCATGGCAACGTTTGGTATAAACGATCTCAATGAGATCCTGCTTGACTACATGAAGGTCAATATGAGCCTCAGTTCCCCAAATGGTGCAAACATACCCGTTGAACAATATAATGTAGGAAATAAGGCCAAATACGGAGACATAAATGTGTTCGACACGAAATGGGGTAAAACGGCGGTAGGCGCATCCACAGAAATGCCCGACATTTTCCAGATGGTCGTTGAAAACGGGGTCGTGACGCAATTTCTCTCGGCCCAGCCGGCTGCCGCGATCCCTGAGAACGGCTACGTAGTAGTGACACGGGCGGCTGGAGCAGCGAAGCTTCAGCAGGCTTTCCTGGTAGGCGACAGTGTCTCATTCAATATCAATACTACCCCCGACTGGAATAATTTGAAGTTTGCCGTTTCCGGGAGCTCGGAGCTAGTCAAGAACGGCGTTATCCCGGCTGCCTTTTCGTTCAATGCGAAGGACGTCACGATCGAAAGCCCCAAGACAGCCGTGGGAAGTTCAAAGAACGGCAAGACGCTCTGGCTCGTCACTGTCGACGGCAGGCAGACCTCAAGCATAGGGCTGACACAGAAGGATATGGCCCTGTTCATGAAGAGTCTCGGCGCGTACAACGCAATAAACATGGACGGCGGCGGTTCGACGACAATGGTCGCAAGACCCTACGGCAGCACGAGCGTAAAGGTCATGAACAGCCCGTCTGACGGCACCACGAGAAACGTACTGGTCGGGCTCGGAGTGTTTACATCTGCTCCGAAGGCTCCTCTTGCCGCTCTGATTGTGGAAACATCCGACAAATATGTCTTTACGAACGCAACGAGGGCATTTACCGTAAAAGGCGTCGACAAATACGGCAACCCCATCGAAGTCGATCCTGCGTCGGTCAAATGGAGCGTTACGGGCGTCAAGGGGACATTCAAGGGCAATGTGCTGCGCCCTACAACATATGGGGAGGGCAAAGTCACAGCCAAGGTAGGCGGTATTTCAGCCTCCAGGAATATAAGCGTACTTTCGAAGCCATCTGTCATCATGCTCAATACCAAAAGTATCAAACTGCCTGTCGGTCAGACCAGGACCTTTTCGATAAAAGGGATCAACCCGAAAGGTTACGTTGCTTCCATCGAACCTTCAGACCTCACATGGAAGGTAACAGGAAAAGTCGGCGCGTTCTCAGGCGGTATTTTTACCGCTACAGCGGGCGGAGCAGGTTATATCGACGCATCCTTCGGGACTGCCCACGCATATTGCACCGCTTCGGTATCCTCCGATAAGGTTTCGGTCATAGATAATTTTGAGGCCGCGAATGGGGTATTCACCTCCTACCCCGCGGCGGTCCAGGGCACATATGGCATTTCAACGGACCAGAAGAAATCAGGAAGCTCTTCGGGAATGCTCGTGTATGATTTCACTACAAACACTGACGTGACGCGCGCTGCGTACATGACACTTCAGAACGGCGGCTATACGCTCGGAGCGGGCACTTCCAAGATAGGTCTTCAGGTATATAACGACCATGAAAACTCATGCTGGTTGCGCGCGGAGCTTTATGACGCCGACGGAAAGCAGCAGGTCGTTGATCTTACAAAGACTGAGGACTGGACTGGATGGAAATACATAGAGGTTCCTGTCGACAACATCAAAATGCCTGCCAAGCTGACCCGCATCTACCAGGCGCTGGTCAATCCCGAGGGCGGCGAACAGTTGTCCGACGCCGGATATCTGTACTTTGACGACCTTACAGTGACAGGCAGTGGTTACCCGTCCGTCAGCGGTCTTAAAGTACCTCAGGACACGCCGTTCGCCGACGAGGCAAACAAAGCCGTGAGCTTCAGCAAGGCCACCTCTGATTCGTTCAGGTTCGGTGTACTGGGCCAGTCAAGGGCTCCCAAAACTACGATAGAAAAAAGCCTGACAAAGCTATTTGCGAACAAGGTTAATAAATACTTCGATATAGGCGCAGTAGTGGGAGACGGTTCGCATGAATCGGTATCAAGCCTCATAAAGAAGCCCGCCGTCGCTACGCATACGGTGAACCTGAAGAGTACAAAAGCGACCGATTACCTCTATTCTAAAACCGATATAAAAAACAGCCGCTTCATCAAGCTCGATACCAGGGAAAAGAGTCTGCGAAAGAGCGACCCCAATCAGTGGTTCAATTTCCTCAATGACCTGAAGTCGTTTAAAGGCAAGAATGTATTCATATTCATGGAGAATTCGCCGGATACCTTTACCGACAAACTCGAGCTGGACCTGTTCAAGGAGACGATCTCCGACTACAGATTCGATACACTCCGCAACGTATGGGTGTTCTACCAGGGCAGTGAAAACAAAAGCTATCTGGAAAACGGCATCAGGTATATAGAATCCGCCGGATACGAAGTTGATGGCCTCAAGTCCGGCAAAACAGGTGCAGCCAAGTACGTGCTGGTCACTGTCAAGGGTTCGGCGGTAACATATGTTTATAAAGAGATCGGTTCATGATTAAATGCTCTGAAGAAGGGTATGAATATGGTTTAACTATAAATTAAAGGAGGACGTTCATGGCTTCTGAAGTTTTATTCTCACCCGTTGAATTTGAAAAATACGACTCTGAACAGACACTTCCGGCAAGATTCGGCCGTCTTATCGATCAGATGGGGATGCAGGATGTCGTCAGGGATAAACTGACAGCAATCAAAATGCATCTTGGCCGGTATATCGGATATTCCACAATCCCTCCTCTTTTTGTAAAGATTCTAGTGGACAAGCTGAAGGAGTACGGAGCAAAGGTATACATAACCGACCAGGTCACAGGAGAGGCAAAAACGCGCGGTTACAGCGAGGATTACTTTGGCTGCCCGATCGTGGACGCCTGTGGTGTTACGGGAAAATATTACTATGAAAAGTACGTCGATTTCAAGACCTTCAAGAACATTGATATTGCGGGGAATATACAGGACGCCGAGGTAATGATAGACCTTTCGCATGTTAAGGGGCATGGAACCTGCGGATACGGCGGCGCCTGCAAGAATATCGCAATGGGCTGCGTAACGGACAGGACCAGGCACCAGATACACAGCCTCGAGGGCGGTATAGAATGGGACGAGGACGCCTGTACCCACTGTGAGCTCTGTGTCAGCAGCTGCAATCATTTTGCCAACAGATTCGACGAAGCTGGACATTATCAGGTCGACTACCATAACTGCACCATGTGCCAGCACTGCGTCAAGGTCTGCCCCGCCTCCGCCATGAAAATGCTTGCCCATCGCTACGAAGACTTCCAGAAGGGCATGGCGCTTTGCACGGACGAGGTTCTCGGAACCTTTGAGCCGGGTCATGTATTTTATATCAACTTCCTTATCAGTATCACTGCTTTGTGCGACTGCTGGGGCATGACCACGCCCTCGCTGGTGCCTGACATAGGCATTATGGCGTCGAAGGATATCGTTGCGATCGAGAATGCCTGCCTGGACGCCATCAAGATCGAAAACCTCATACCTGCGGGTATCCCGAAGACACACGAGATGGGTGAAAGCGGGCATCTGTTCGAAAGGCTGCACGGAAAGAATCCGTTCATCCAGTTGAACGAACTGGAGAAACGCGGCCTTGGCACAAAGGAGTACAGTATAAGGGAAATAAAATAGGTATCATAAAGATAAAGCCCTGTATCCGGTCGGCTGTTATGCCCTGGGTATGGGGCTTAGCTTTTATTTGCGGTTGGCTCTTATGCCTGGGATATGGGGCTTAGCTTTTATTTCCGGTCGGCTGTTATGCCCTGGATATGGGGCTTAGCTTTATTTACGCCGCCGCTACCTGCCGCCTTGGGCATAAATGCTTCTGTTCCTGTCCAGTATGTCTTCCAGCGTTTTGATATCGTCCGGATCCATGTATGCTTCCGCCGACTCCCTCAATTCATCGTACTCGTCGTATGTGATCCCATCCCCGGCCATTTCAACGGCACTGTCGAGGATATCGCGGTCCACTCCTGAGAGTATCGATACCGCTTTTAATTTATCCTGCAGGCTTATGTTTTCGAGCAAGCCTATTTCTTCAGGCGTTATAAAGTAATCGTCGCCGTTTTCTCCGGTATTTTCTTCGTCCCGGGTTTTTGCGGTTATATTGGCAGCTGAATAAGGAATGTCGCCCGTACCCTGCTGGTCGTCTGTACTGTGCATGCCGCCCGTACCCTGCTGGTCGTCTGTACTGTGCATGTCGCCCGTACCCTGCTGAACACTTCCCTTCCCCGCAATTCCGGCATCCGTCCCGGAAAAGCTTCCCGATACTATCAGCGACGTCAAAGCGTCCAGCTGGTATGCTGCGTCTATACCAAAAAGTAGGCGCAGTACGGCAGAATTCAGTATGAACATTACCGCAAATATTAATATCAAAATAATCACAACACCCAGGAATCTTCCCATAAATAATACCTGTAAAAATATTTTACAGGTATTATTTGCAATAATTGGGCCTCACTATTCAAATTTAATGCGTTTTCCGGGTCAGGCCTCCAATGCCGCTGCTTTTTTCTTAAGGTATGCCGAAAAATCATCTCTGAGGTCGTCCCTCTTCAGAGCGAACTCAACCGTGGCTTCGAGGAAGCCAAGCTTATTGCCTACGTCGTAGCGCTTTCCGGTAAAATCATACGCATATACCGAGCTGGAGTCAAGAAGCTTCCTGATTGCATCTGTAAGCTGTATTTCGCCACCCTTGCCAGGAGCTGCGTTTTCCAGATGGGTGAATATATCGGGTGTGAGGATATATCTGCCGAGTATGGCGACATTGGACGGCGCGTTATCGCGATCAGGCTTTTCGACCATGTCATCGACCCGGTATATGTGGTCCCCTACCCCCTCGCATTTTATAATGCCGTATTTTGAAGTATCCTCTTCAAGAACGTGTTGAACGCCTAATACAGTGGTGTTATAGGTGTTGTATACGTCGATGAGCTGCTTCAGGCAAGGCACCTCCGAGTCGACGATATCATCGCCGAGGAGTACCGCAAAAGGTTCATTATCGATGAAGTAGCGAGCGCAGTATATCGCATGTCCCAATCCTCTGGGTTCCTTCTGCCTGATATAATTCACATTCGCCAGATTTGAAATACTTTCGACCAGCGAAAGCAGTTCTGTTTCACCCTTTCGCCTCAGGATGTCCTCAAGCTCGTAAGATTTGTCAAAATGGTCTTCTATGGCCCTCTTCCCGCGGCCGGTCACTATCAGTATATCTTCAATGCCGGATGCAATTGCCTCTTCAATGATATACTGTATGGTAGGTTTGTCCACGATCGGAAGCATCTCTTTAGGCTGCGCCTTTGTAGCAGGCAGAAATCTGGTACCCAAACCGGCTGCCGGAATAACAGCCTTGCGAACCTTCAAATCAATCTCTCCTCTCATCATTTAAATCTCCGTTTATATTATACAACCAAAGTCGGCAGAACCGCCAGTCCCTTTGACAGTTCGCACCACTTTTTCATAATTTAGCATATATGGCTAGCTTTACAACTGAGTTACCGTTTTACTTGTTTCATTTTGGTATCTATCCCCGTAGTTACGAATAGAAACTTTTATTTACCGATTTGTTACAAAAACTTAATATATTTTATTAGCAAATAGTGGTACAATATAATTGCCACAGCCAATAATACTAATTTTTCATTTTTGTTCCTCCTTTTAATATAGTCAATGGCTGATTTGATATTATCTGAGTAAAGCACTTATATTATCGGTATTATTTTTAAATATTTATCAAGTGCTTTATTTTTTTTTGCACATTTTTTCCAAGCGTGCAGCTTTCAACGACAGCTGTCGATGTGCAGCTGTCGTCAGTCATCCGGCGCATTTACTTTGTCAACTGAGCTCAACTGGGCTCAACTGAGCTGCCACAAAATACCTGCCCCTCAACTGCGAAATGTGTTGATATGGATGTACAAATCGAGTATAATAGGTTGGTAACACTTTTAACAGGTTTAATCTTTGGCTGTGCTAGACGGGGAGGTAGCGGCACCCTGTACCTGCAATCCGCTGCAGCAGGGTCGAATTCCTGTCAGAGGCTTCATTCTTGTAGAGTCAGCCTCATGCAAGTGGTGATGATAACTGGGTCTTGCGCAACGAAAGCCTGTGAACCCCGCCAGGTCCGGAAGGAAGCAACGGTAAGCAGTAACTGGCGTGTGCCGCGGGGATGCCTGGTTTGAGCCAACTATATGAGTCACGTCTGTAAGAGTAAGTCGACTTCAGGTGCACAGCCAATCAATTTTAAAACAAAACAGGCCCTTCAGGGGTCTGTTTTTTGTGTTATTATAGTATAGGATCGATACATAGTTCTGATCAGTTTTATTCGGTAACCGATCGGAAACAGGCTGGTTAAAAGATCAGATCCACAAGGAGAATGACGATATGTCATACATCGCGTTATACAGGGAATGGCGGCCGACTCGTTTTGCTGATGTAGTCGAGCAGGAGCATGTGGTAAAGACACTGCGGTACAGCGTAAGTACCGGCAGGATAGCACACGCTTACCTTTTCTGCGGCACAAGGGGTACGGGAAAGACAACCATGGCTCAGATCCTCTCAAGGGCGATCAACTGCCTCAATCCCAAAGACGGAGAACCCTGCAACGAATGCGAGGTCTGCCGTGAGATACTGTCGGGCAGCAGCGTGGACGTACTCGAGATCGACGCGGCATCCAACAACAGCGTAGACAACGTCAGGGCGATCCGTGACGAAGTCATATACGCTCCGACAAAAGCAAAACGCAAAGTATATATAATAGATGAAGTCCATATGCTTTCTACGGGTGCTTTCAACGCACTGCTGAAAACGCTTGAAGAACCTCCGGAGCACGTCGTATTCATACTGGCCACTACCGAGCCTCACAAGCTGCCGGCCACGATTTTGTCCCGTTGCCAGCGTTTCGACTTCCGGCGTATTTCCCAAGAAAGTATAGTGGGGCAGCTGG
This sequence comes from Bacillota bacterium, assembly GCA_023411715.1. Taxonomy (GTDB): domain Bacteria; phylum Bacillota; class Clostridia; order Acetivibrionales; family DTU013; genus JAEYOM01. Next base: position 12,892 of record JAEYOM010000206.1, read on the forward strand.
ACAAGATTTCATCCGCCGGTGGTACCCCGCTTGAAGCCGACGCAGCAAAACTGATCGCGCGAATGTCCGACGGCGCAATGAGGGATGCGATCAGTCTTCTCGATCAGTGTATATCGCTGGGAAATAAAGCAATAAGCTATGACGACGTATTGTCTGTCGTAGGTATAGTAAATGATACTTTTATGACGGAATTCATAGGATTCATGCTGGAGAAAAGGGTTCCGGCCATACTCGAAAACATCGCGCTGCTCGTGGAGGATGGCCGGGATATTGCGCACTTTGTTTCGGATCTTGTCATGTACTTCAGGAACCTGCTGATCTGCAAGTCGACCGGTGGCGCTTGCGACGACCTGATTGATGTGCCGCGCGAAGTAATGGAAATCATTAGACAGCAATCCGGTATGATAACACTCGACGAGACTACGCGCTATATTAGGGAGTTGTCTACGCTTGAAAACAATATGAAATGGGCGGCAAATCCCAGGGTGTTGCTGGAGGTAACTCTCATAAAACTCTGCGGAAGCATGAGCGTATCGGATGCAAGCATTACAGACAGGCTCACGGCTCTGGAAAAAAGACTGGACAGCGGCGATTTCCGGGCAGCGGGTCCTATAGGGCCTGTTGGCGCTGTTGCTGAACCGTTTGCAGGAGGCTCGTACAAGGCGTCTGCGGTTCCGTCGGCAAAGGGCCGTGAGTCCTTGGCGGGTATATCCGGCGATGGGTCGTCTTCAGGCGATAAGCCCCAGGAAGGAGCATCCGATAACATACACACAGACAATGCGTCTTCCGGGAAGCAATCGCATACGGGCGGCACATCCGCGGCGGATAATCCGCAGGCAGCGGAATATTCAAAATGGCCGCTGATACTCAAGCATCTTAAAAGTCTCGGAAGAATGACCCTTTATACGTATCTGCTGAATGTGAAGGCATTGCAGCTGGACGAAGCGACGATCGGGCTTGTGGTCAAGGAAGGTCCTATCAGGGCAAGTATTTCCAGGCTCGAGCATATAAAGCTGATAGAAGAAGCTGCAGCCAAGATCGAAGGCCGTGAAATGCAGATCAAATGCCTTGATGACAACATTATCAACAGGAAGGCGCCCGGGGAGAAGCAGACCGAGAGCAGCGACCTGCTTTCGAGAGCCCGGAGCATAGCAGACAGGACAGGGCTCCCGCTTGAAATCATTGACGAGTAATATCGGCGTAAGTATAATAATGTTAAATCCTAATAATAATCAGGAGGCAATAAAATGGCAAAGGGTGGATTCCCGGGCTTCGGCGGCGGTAATATGAACAATCTGATGAAGCAGGCTCAGAAAATGCAGAAGGATATGGAAAAGCTCCAATCCGAGCTGCAGGAAAAGGAAGTTGAAGCTACTGCCGGAGGCGGGGCTATAAAAGTCGTCGCTACCGGTAAGAAAGAAATAAAGGAGATAACGATCAGCCGCGACGTAGTAGATCCCGACGATGTCGAAATGCTCCAGGATCTCGTATTGGCTGCCGTTAACGAAGCGATTCGCAAGGCTGATGAAATGGTCAACGGCGAAATGTCCAAAATAACTGGGAATATGGGCGGATTAGGCGGGTTGTTCTGATATGGGCAGCTTTTATGCTCCACCGGTCGCCAGATTGATAGAAGAATTTGAAAAGCTTCCCGGCATAGGTCACAAGACCGCACAGAGGCTTGCTTTTCATGTGCTTGATCTTCCTGTAGAAAAAACAGAGGCTTTGGCAGAGGCGATAAGGGACGCAAAGCTGAAAACGCATTATTGTTCCATCTGCAGCAACCTTACCGAAACGGACCCCTGCAATATCTGCAACAGTGCAAAGAGAGACCATGGGGTGATCTGCGTTGTGGAAGACCCCAGGGATGTTGTCGCAATGGAGCGCATCCGCGAATTCAACGGAATATACCACGTACTTCACGGCGTCATTTCTCCCATGGAAGGTATCGGTCCCGAAGATATAAAGATAAAGGAACTACTTCAGAGGATACGAGAAGGAGATATACGCGAAGTCATACTCGCAACCAACCCCGATGTCGAGGGTGAAGCTACCGCAATGTACATATCAAAGCTCTTAAAGCCGATAGGAATACGTACGACCAGAATAGCCCATGGCATCCCGGTCGGCGGCGATCTTGAATATGCCGACGAAGTGACTCTTGCCAAGGCGCTGGAGGGGCGTCGCGAAATCTAAGGCGGGTGTCCAGGGCATACGACCTGAAAAATATGATGTATGGCAAGCCAGAGTATAAGAAATTCTCTGGCTTTTTATTCACGGAATATAGCAAGTCTTATTCAAAAATCGCAAGAGCTCAATGCACTTGCGATTTTGTTTTTTCCCCAAGTAAAAGATACCAATTTAGAAATTATAAAAAAAATTAAAGACATTTTTATGAGTACTTCGTATATTCAATTGTGAGATTAATAAAATTAATGTATGGCTTAATATTATTAAACATTTTTCTCACAGAACCTTGACAAACACATTTGATAATAATAGTATATATTATGGAATAATTAATATATTTAATGCCAATATTAATAATATTAATTAGAGCGTAATATATCTTTAAATAAATTGAGGTGCGTTATATGGCGAGAGAAGCACTTGGAAAATGCCCGGTATGCGGACAGAATACGGAAATCACTACGATATACTGCAATGAATGCGGGACTAAAATAGAAGGTCATTTCGAGCTTTGCAGGTTCTGCAGGCTTACGGATGAACAGAAATCCTTTATCGAAACCTTTATAAAGTGCAGAGGAAATATCAAGGAGGTGGAAAAGGAACTCGGCATCTCATACCCCACCGTCAGAAACCGGCTGGAGGATGCCGCAAATGCGCTTGATTACGACAACTCGCACAGATACAGCACCCAGGAAACTGAACAATACAATCGCAGTATGGAAATACTCGATCAACTCGAAAATGGGAAAATTTCAGTAGAAGATGCATTGAATCTGCTGAAAACCTAAACAAACATATAACATTCAAGGAGGTAATTTAAATGTCGATAAGTGAAGAAAGAATGATGATACTGAAGATGCTGCAGGAAGGCAGAATAAACAGCGAAGAGGCCGCAAAACTTTTGGAGGCGCTCGATAACAATCAGAAGCAGACACAGGGTCCCTGCGGAGGCGGCTTCCGCTTCGAAGGCTTCAAGTCACCTAAGATGCCGCAGCACAACTATTATGACGAAGTAGCCAGGGTCAGGGAAAGGGTCAACGACTGGAGGCGCGAGATCAGTAAGAATTACAACCAGAAGGATTTCGACAAGATGGTCGATGAGGTCAGTGCGAAGGCTGAGAAATTCGGCAAGGATGTAACGAACGTAGCCATGGGTGTTGCAGACAAGGTAGTCGATTTTGTAGGTTCGATAGTCGACACGGGCACATTCAACTTCTTCGGAAGCTGCGTACTGGTCGAAAAAACATACGAGGCTGCAGCTGCAGAAGGCGTAAGCCTTGAGCTCCAGGCTACAAACGGCCAGATCACTGTGAAGAAGCATGATGAAAACAGGATTCTGATCAAAGCCAAGATCCGCACTCCCCAGGAAAACGCAGATACCGCTCTCAGCTTCGCAAACGAGAACGGGACAGTTTCACTGAAGCTTGCAAAACCCGATACATTTAACCTCAGTGTTGCGTACGAAGTATTCGTTCCAGCAGTCAAGCTCAACAGGCTTCTCCTCGAGACCAAAAACAGCAAGATATGCGTCGAGGATACCGTCTCGGCCGAGTTCGCAAGCGTTACAAAGAACGGCGGCATCGACCTGACAGGTGTTACGAGCGATAAGATCTTCGTCGATACAAAGAATGGCAAAGTTGACGTCAATTATCTTATAGGAAAAGAAATCGCTATTAATACCAAAAACGCAGGTATCGAAGTAAAGAACCTGAAGGCAGTCAAGGCTGAAGTCGCGACCCTTAACGGCAAGATCCTTGTAGAAAACGTTCAGAGCCTGGATGACGCCGATACCGTAGACCTTATCCTTAAGACAAAAAACTCCGATATCAAGGCCAACATGAATGATTCGGAGGAAAAGGGCTACAGGGTAAATGCCCGGACCTCCAACGGCGGAATCAACCTGCTGATCCCGAACCTGCTTTACCGTAACGCTTCCGGAGCTGAGGGCTTCAACAAGCAGGCCGAAGCGGAGACCGGGAACTATTCCAATGCCACCCAAAAGGTTAATATATATGCTGAGACACAGAACGGCTACATTGAAGTAATAAAATAGGTTTCGGGGCTTAGTGCTCCAGTTGGCAGTGTAACAAAGTCGTGTCGAAGCGAAAACAGGCTGTACCCGAAAAAGGTCAGCCTGTTTTTTATATGATATCCTTAGAATACGATTAATACCAGCTTTCGTTCTTTATCCGCTCTTTTTATATTTCAATCTCAGCAGCTCGACGTATTCTTTTACTTTTTTAACGGCCTCTTCCGGCAGATCAGACACATCGATCAGGCCCATAGCCGGATCTCCGGCATCGATTCCGTCATCGGGGCGGCCAAGGAGGTAATCGACAGACGTTTCGTAAATATCGGCAAAAGTCTTCAGAGTATAAGGATCAGGTGAACTGACGTCATTCTCGTAATTTGAGATCGTTTTATTATGAATGCCTGTTCTTCTTGATACTTCCTTTTGCGTGAGATTTTTCACTTCCCTCGCATATCTGAGATTATCGCCTAGCGTCTTCAAAGAAATCCCTCCATGTAGTCATTATAATGCATTCCCAATCGCGGCTTAAAATATTCCCATAACTTATGAAGTTTATATTGACGTCCCATTTTATGAGACTTATAATATTAAATATAAAATTTCTCGGAGGCACTGATGTTTGATAAACAATCCATTCCCGAACAGCGAAGAAAGCTTCGGCAGTTGTCGGATTCCCTGGATGAGATCACAAGGCTGTACTGCAACCCGGAATACTATAAAAGCGATGATACATATTTCCTGGAGCAGATCGATTTGATCAGGCTCGAGCTGCTTAGTCTCAAAAACAAATCACATTGTCATACCGTATAAACGGCTCACAGAATCTGGCCGGACGATCCGTAGCGCTGCTTCGTATAGCCTTCGTATAGCCTACGTATAGCTTCGTATAGCCCTTCTGCTCCCTTCTATCTTCCGTATGGATTATATCTATGTTATATGCTATAATAAAACACCGACAGCCATTACTATGAGGTGCGTTATGTTTGATAAGCTTGAAAATGCCGAAAACCGATATGAAGAGATAAATCACAAGCTGACCGATCCGCAGGTGATTGCAGACCAGGACGAATACCGCAGGCTTATGAGGGAATTTTCAGAGCTGAATGAGATAGTTGCAAAATTTCGTGAATATAAAAAGGTTAAATCCGATATAGCAGAAGCCAGGGAGTTGCTTGAAGGCGCTCTGGAAAAGGACTTCCGAGAACTTGTACAGGCCGAATTCAACGAGTCGAAGGAAAAGCTCGATTCGATAGAAAACGAGCTTAAGGTATTGATTGCCCCGAAGGACCCCAACGACAACAAGAGCGTCATCGTCGAAATACGAGGCGGCGCCGGCGGCGAGGAGGCCGCCCTCTTTGCTTCCGACCTTTTCAGGATGTACAGCCGCTATGCTGAACGTCACCGTTGGAAATCAGAAATAGTGGACATGAACGATACTGAAATCGGCGGGATCAAGGAAGTCGTCTTTACAATAGATGCAAAAGGCGCTTACAGCAGGTTGAAATACGAAAGCGGAGTCCACAGGGTACAGCGCGTCCCATCCACCGAGTCAAGCGGAAGGATCCATACTTCGACAGTAACCGTCGCCGTCTTGCCCGAAGTGGACGAAGTCGATGTCGACATCAACCCGAACGATCTGCAGATCGATACCTACAGGGCTTCCGGCGCAGGAGGCCAGCATATCAACAAGACTGATTCGGCAATACGCATAACCCATATACCCTCAGGCATAGTGGTCACCTGTCAGGACCAGCGGTCTCAGCATAAAAACAAGGACAGGGCCATGAACGTACTGCGCTCGAAGCTCTTCGAAATGGCGCAGGCACAGCAGAATTCAGAGGTCGCACAGGCCAGGAAAAGTCAGGTCGGAACCGGCGACCGCAGCGAACGCATACGTACGTATAATTTCCCACAGGGCCGGGTATCCGATCACAGGATCGGTCTGACCCTCTACAAGATAGAGCAGATCATGGACGGCGACCTCGACGAAATAATCGACGCACTTATCACCGCCGCCCAGTCCGAGAAGCTCGGCAGCGCAACTTATGATGAAGATTAATCCATAACGAAGAATGATCCGAAAACAAGGCTAAAAAAGGGATAAATCCGCCGCGCTGGTTGTTTGAAATTGCATCAGTTTTATGAATTAGAGCGTATTAACGAAGCATTGTTGAGGGCAAATTATTGTTTGAGTAGCGCGTAAGCGCTGCGAGTTTGATTTGCCGCAAAGCTGAGTTTATACGCTCTATGAATGAAACTGGCAATTAAAAACAACCAATGCGGTGGATTACTTTCATCCGAATCTATATGCTCTTTGAACGATACTCCGAAATGACAAGATACCGGGTTTAAGTGACGTGGCTATCGAATGAGATTGCATGAGTTTTGCGAAATAGAGCATATTGATGAAACATTACTAAGGGCAAATCACTGTTTGAGCGACGAAATATGGAGTTCAACGGAGCGAGTTTGATTTGCCGCCAAGTTGAATCTATATGCTCTTAGAGCATAAGCTCCGCAATAGCAATCGATAGCCACGTCAAACAAAATACAAAATACCGGTTTAAATTAAATTTCGGTCATTAGTCCCGCCAAATAAAATATGGATATTGCAGACCTCCCGCGAATACAATGGTAAATATGTACATGGGATCCATTGATCCTTACGGAGGTCAGGTATGCAGCATCTTATCAGCATAACCCTGTTCGGGCTCGTATCGGGCCTAGCCGGGACCGGCATCGGCGGCCTTTCGGCTTTTGTGATCACAAATACGAGCAACCGCGTAATGAGCAGTCTGCTGGAGTTCTCCGCCGGACTTATGACGGCTGTCGTTTGTTTTGAACTTTTTCCCGAAGCCTTCAACCTCGGAGGCACATTCTATGCGTTCGTGGGCATCCTCTCCGGAATAGCCGTAGTAGTTATCATCGAGCAGATTCTGAAGCATACGCGTGCATTCACACAAAGCAACAGCTCCAGCCTGCTGAAGGCAGGCATACTTATGGCCATCGCCATCGCGATGCACAATTTCCCCGAGGGATTTGCCGTAGGTTCAGGCTTCGAGGCTTCTGCAAGCCTCGGCTTTACGATAACAGCCGTGATAATCATTCACGATATACCTGAAGGTATCGCCATGGCATTGCCCATGCGCGCGGGCGGTTTTTCCAAAATTAAGGCATTCGCATACACCCTGCTTTCCGGAGTCCCCATGGGCCTCGGAGCCCTGTTCGGCGCAATACTCGGTGAGATCTCTGATAATTTGACTGCCGCATGCCTCGGCTTTGCCGGAGGCGCAATGCTGTACATAGTTTACGGTGAGCTTGTGCCGGAGTCCAAAAAACTCTACCTTGGCAGGCTGTCGTCGATATCGAATGTTCTCGGGATATTATGTGGTATAATAATAACCATATATAATTGATACTGAAGCGAATGCTGACGGTTGGGCGTGCCGGACAATCCAACAAATTTCGCTGCAGTACCCGACAGAGGAGACATATATATTGAAGACAGAGATAATCAAGGTTGATACTTCAAAGCCGGATTGGGACAAGCAACTCGAACATGCCGCCCAGGTACTTAGGGATGGCGGTCTGGTGGCGTTCCCTACGGAAACGGTTTACGGGCTCGGAGCCAATGCTCTGGATCAGGCTGCGGTCGAAGGTATTTACAGGGCTAAAGGGCGTCCTTCGGATAACCCGCTTATTGTACATATAGCAGAAACTGATGTTTTAAATGAACTGACTTCAGATATTCCCGGAGCCGCTCCAAAGCTTATGGAAACCTGCTGGCCCGGGCCTCTTACCCTGCTTATGCCCAAATCGGACAAGATACCCGCGATAGTTACCGCGGGACTAGACACAGTCGGTATCAGGATGCCTGCAAACCCCATAGCTCTTGAACTTATCAGGAAATCAGGCATACCCGTGGCCGCCCCAAGCGCCAACAGTTCTGGCAGACCTAGCCCTACGCTTGCAAAACACGTAATAGAAGATCTTTCAGGCAAAGTCGACGTTATTATCGACGGAGGCCATACGAAAGTCGGCGTTGAATCGACGGTATTGGATATTACGGTCGATCCTCCCATGATTTTAAGGCCGGGAGGAATAACCGTTGAGAAGCTGACACAAATACTGGGGCCGGTCCGGTTTGATCCTGCCATCTCTTCGGACGGCAAGACCTCCGCCCCACCCAGAGCGCCGGGCATGAAATACAGGCATTATGCCCCCAAGGCGCCCGTACTACTTATACAGGGTCAACCCGAGCACGTAGCAGCCGAGGTCGGTAAAAGAGCCGAGGTCTATAATAGCGAAGGCACCCTCGTCGGCATACTTACGACTGATGAGACGGCCTCGTTTTATGATCCGGAGCTTTATGCCTACTGTAAAATAATTTCCCTTGGCAGCAGGCTGGATCCGGAAAGCCTTGCTGCGAACCTTTTCAAATGTCTGAGGGAATTCGACGAAAACAAAGCGGGAGTCATAATGGCCGAGGCCCCAGAAACCGCCGGTATCGGACAGGCTGTTATGAATCGTATGCTGAAGGCCGCGGGCGGCAACATTATAAAAGTATGAAAAAAATATTGTTTATTTGCACAGGAAACACGTGCAGAAGTCCCATGGCAGCAGCCCTATTCAACAGATTGGCCGCGCAGGCAGGCCTGGAGCTCAGCTTTTCGGCCTCATCCGCAGGCCTTTCCGCAGTTGAGGGAGAGGCCGCGAGCACTAACGCCTTTCTTGCAATGAAGGATTATGGCTGCGACCTCTCCGCACATAGAGCGCATGAGCTTGATCCGGAAGATATGCGTGAAGCCTTCCTGATACTAACCATGTCCATAAGCCATAAACAGTACGTTAACTCCCGTTTTTTTGAAACGTATCGGAACGTTTATGCTTTGAAAGAATATGTCTATGGAATATCCGAAGACGTAAAAGACCCGTTCGGCGCGACACTGCAGGTATACAGACAATGCGCGGAGGAAATCGCGGAAGCTGTCGGATCGTTGTTTGAAAAAGTTAAAAAAAGTTAATACGGCTTTGACTTTGTCCATGCAATAATATAAAATAAAGAACGAAGTACGACAGATATGCGGCACTCAGTCATGAGGCCTGAAATACACAGCTGGAGGTAATTTATGGAAAAGGTTTTTGTTTTTGATCATCCCCTGATACAACACAAGATTTCACTGTTGAGAGACAAAAATACCAGTACCAAGGAATTTAGGGAATTAGTTTCTGAAATAGCCATGCTGATGGGCTATGAAGTTACAAGAAATATGCCGTTGAAGGAAGTCGAAATAGAAACCCCGGTTGCAGTTGCCAAAACAAAGGTTATTTCGGGCAGGAAGCTCGGAATAGTGCCGATATTAAGGGCGGGCCTCGGAATGGTCGACGGTATGCTGAATCTGCTGCCGTTCGCCAAAGTCGGACACATTGGACTTTACCGTGATCCGGAAACACTGGAACCGGTCGAGTATTACTGTAAGCTCCCTGTTGACGCTGAAGAAAGGGAGATAGTCGTTCTGGACCCGATGCTTGCCACGGGCGGTTCCGCCTCTGCTGCCATCCGGTTTATAAAGGAACGCGGCGTAACGAATATCAAGCTGATGTGCCTGATCGCTGCAAAGACTGGCATAGAACGCATCAACAGAGATCATCCTGATGTTGAGATATACTGCGCCTCAGTCGATGAGAAGCTCAATGATCATGGTTACATCGTACCTGGCCTCGGAGATGCAGGCGACAGGTTGTTCGGAACAAAATAGTTTAGATTCCGTCCAATATAATAATTTTGGGGGTACGCGCTATGAGACCGTCGTGGGATGATTACTTCATGGAAATCGTAGAACTGATCAAAACGAGGTCGACCTGCATCAGACGACAGGTCGGTGCATTGATAGTCAAGGATAAGCGTATTCTTTCAACAGGCTACAACGGCGCACCTATGGGGTGTAAACACTGCACAGAGATCGGCTGCATGAGGGAGGAAATGAATATTCCGTCGGGACAGCGCCATGAACTGTGCAGGGGTATACATGCTGAACAGAATGCATTGGTACAGGCAGCCTATTCCGGAACAAGCGTAAAGGACGGCACACTTTATGTGACCCACCAGCCCTGCGTTCTATGCGCAAAAATGGCTATAAACGCAGGCATAAAGAAAATAGTTTTTAAGGGTGATTATCCTGACGAGCTTGCAATGGAGCTGCTTAAGGAAGCCGGTATACGAGTGGTAAAACTATAGGCAGGTGTAATTATTTTGTCATACATGTACGAATATATCATAACCTTTGCTCTGGCGTTCATAGTAGCGTTTTCGGCAACTCCAATCGTCAGGAGACTCGCCTTTAAAATCGGCGCTGTGGATGTTCCAAAGGACGAACGCAGGATGCACAACAGGCCGATCGCACTTATGGGCGGTCTTGCGATAATAACAGGCTTTCTCATTTCACTTATTTTCGATCTGGTCACCGCTTCAAATGTAGTGACTCCGAGAAGAGAAATCACAGGACTCGTCGCGGGTATATGCATAATGGCCTGCGAGGGTATCCTTGATGACAGGAAACCCCTCAAAGCCGGTGTCAAACTTATGTTTCAGATAGCAGCCGCGGTGGTGGTCGTCCTGATATCCGGTACGAGGATCTCCGTTCTTTCGAATCCATTCGGTCCATCGCCATATATAACTTTGAGTCCTGTGATATCGTATGCCCTTACAATCATATGGATCGTAGGAATCACGAATGCTGTCAACCTTATCGATGGCCTTGACGGACTCGCGGCGGGCGTGTCCTCCATTTCATCGCTTTCCCTGTTTTTTGTAACGCTGCTCAGGTGGGATCTCGATGAGACTACGGCAGTTTATACAGCGATTGTAACGATTGCGCTTGCAGGTTCGACGCTGGGCTTTCTGCCGTTCAATTTCAACCCCGCGAAAATATTCATGGGTGAAACCGGCGCGGCATTTCTCGGATTTACGCTCGGAGTCATTTCAATACAGGGCGCCATAAAATCCTATGCGGCAATATCCATTGCAATTCCGCTGCTTGTGCTGGGTCTCCCCCTGTTTGATACGCTGTTTGCGATAATCAGACGTATCGGCACTCACAAGCCGATCATGCAGGCCGACCGCAGCCATCTCCACCACAGGCTGATCGACATGGGCCTGAGCCAGAGACAATCAGTACTTATCATGTACATCGCCAGCGCGACTCTCGGTCTGTGCGCAATTGTACTTGCGGATCGCGGCGCATTGAGCGCCATTATTCTGCTTCTGGCCGTCTCGATTTTTGTCTTCGGAGGCGCTAAATACATGAATTACCACAGGGACCTGTCCGGGAATGATCATAACGTTTCGGAAGTCTCTCCCGAAAACCAGCCTGATAATAGTATTACGAAAAAACCGTCCGATGGAGTTATAAAATGAAGAAAATCAAAGTAATGCCGATTTTCGGGACTCGCCCGGATGCCATAAAAATGGCGCCGCTGGTCAAAGAGCTCGAAAGATCCCCCTATATCGATACTGTCGTATGCGTGACAGCCCAGCACAGGCAAATGCTCGACCAGGTGCTCGACATATTCTCTATAAAGCCGTCGCATGATCTCGATATAATGCAGGACAGGCAGACATTGGAACAAATTACGACCAGGTCGCTTGAAGGGCTTGCCGGGATATTTGACAACGACAGGCCTGATGTGGTTCTTGTACACGGCGATACTTCCACCTGCTTTGTGGCGGCGCTCGCCGCATTCTACCGCAAAATACCGGTCGGCCATGTAGAGGCGGGCCTCAGGACATACGATAAGTACTCGCCTTTTCCCGAGGAAATGAACAGGAAGCTAACCGGAGCACTAGCAGATCTGCATTTCGCCCCGACTCCCGCAAACCGTTCAAACCTTCTTAAAGAGGGTATTTTGCAGGATAAGATCTATGTGACCGGAAATACGGCGATAGACGCAATGAAAACAACTGTCCGCGAGGATTACTGTTTCCGGCATGAGACCCTCCGGAGCATGGATTTTAAAGGCCGCAGGATAATCGCGGTCACAGCCCACAGGCGTGAGAATCTCGGAGAACCGCTCGAGAATATATGTATGGCGCTTAATGATATAGCGGCTGCTTATAAAGACGTGGATATCATTTACACCGTACATCTGAACCCCGCAGTACGTGAAACGGCTTTCAGAATACTGGGACAAAACCCGCACGTCCACCTGATAGACCCTCTGGACGTCCAGGACATGCATAACCTTATGGCCCGGTCGTACCTAGTAATGACCGATTCGGGCGGCCTTCAGGAAGAAGCGCCTTCGCTCGGGAAACCGGTACTCGTGCTCAGGAGGGAGACCGAACGCCCTGAGGCGGTAGCAGCCGGCACAGTCAGGCTCGCCGGTGTTGAAAAGGAAGCTATCGAGGCAATGGCCAGGCAGTTGCTCGGTGACAAAGCCGAGTACGATAAAATGGCGAAGGCCGTAAATCCTTACGGAGACGGTTCAGCCTCTGAGCGGATCGTCAAAGCCATATTGTACGAATTCGGCGTCTTAAAGGAAAAACCTGAAGAGTTCAAATCTTGAATCAAGAAAAGCCGGGGAAATGTTCCCCGGCTTGTTTTATATACGGCTTTTTAGTTTCCGGCCTGTGTACCCGTCTGCACGCTTGGCTGCGAGCCGGTTTCCCCGGCTGCCTGTTTACCCGTCTGTTTCACGTCTGTGAGCCGACTGTCAGTGTATTCTGCGCGCTGTTCTGGCCCACGGATTCCGCACCGGGCTCGGTCACGTCATATATTTCTCTCAATATTACGATATCGACCCTGCGGTTCTGTTTTCTGTGCTCTTCCGTATCATTGGGTACAAGAGGCCTGTATTCACCATAACCGGTAGCCGAGATCCTCTTCGGGTCAATGCCGGCGTCCTTGACAAGGATACGCCAGACGTTGTTCGCCCTTGCGGTCGAAAGCTCCTGATTATCCGGAAAACGTGCATTTTTGATCGGGATGTTGTCCGTATGGCCTTCCACCCTCATTTGTTTATCGGGCATTTTGGCCAGTATCTCCCTGCCGATTTTTATTATGTCATTTGTTGCCGCTGCATCCAGTTCGGCGCTGCCGCTCTTAAAAAGCACCTGCTCACCTATCGATATATATATGCCTCTTTCCTGTGTCTCAACGGACACCTCTCCGGTCAGGCCCAGTTCCTGAACAAGGTTCTGCACCTCGCTCTGCACAGCTTCCATCTGCTGCTTTTCCGTATCCGTAGGCACGACAGCCTCCGGATCCAAAGCTCCTCCCAGATCCAATATGGAGGGAGAGCCTCCGTTGCTGCCGATCACGTTTTCAGCCGAATAGTTGCCGAACGCATGCCTCAAAGATGCTGCCACCTGCTGATACTTTTCAGTATCGATATTTGCCATAGTGTAGAGCAGGATAAACAGTATCAGCAGCAGATTCATCAGATCGGAATACGTTAACATCCAACGCTCGGAAGTATCCTTTACGACTTTGGTTTTAACAGAAGCCAAATATTATCCCTCCGCTTCCGTCTCAGCCGCAGGCGCGCCTTTTCTGGCTCCGCCCTTGCCGTTCATTTTCTCTATAAGTGAAAGGTTAAGCTTCTCCTTGATGATCCTCGGATTTTCACCGGCCTGTATGGAAAGCAGACCTTCAATTATAATATCGTTGACCATTCTTTCATTTGCCGCCTTCGCCTTTATACGGCTTCCAATAGGAATAAACAGGAGGTTTGCAAAACCGACGCCGTACATGGTAGCCAGGAAAGCAGTCGCTATCTTATCGCCGAGTCCGTCGGGACTATTATCCATGGTACCCAGAACGTTGACCATGCCCATAACGGTACCGAGCACGCCCATTGTCGGGCTGAAACCTCCGGCCGCATCGAATATCTTTGCGGTTTTTTCATATATGCTTTCGCGCAGCTCGAGTTCCCTGTCAAGTATATCCTTTATGACTTCTGTCTCGATGCCGTCGACTACGAGCGAAAGTCCTTTTCTTATGAATTCGTTCTCCGAGTTCTGAGCCTCCATTTCAAGGCTGAGCAATCCATCCTTCCTCGCCTTCTCCGACAGTTCAGACAAGTGGTTGATAATACCTATGGGATCCGATTTCTGCCTCTTAAAAACAGTTTTGAGTGCCGCAGGTACCTGCATTATCTCACTTAGCGGAAAGGATAGTATCACTGCGCCGAACGTTCCGCCGAACACTATTATGAACGGGGAAGATTGTTTAACAAGATCGCTAAGGTCTCCTCCCTCTATTATAAATCCCGCCAGTACCGCCCCGAGGCCAAGAATTAAGCCGATAATTGAACCTATATCCATCAGTCATCTCTCCAATTTGCACAAAGTATAATTACGTCAAAGAATTTGTTGAATATTCAAAGTCCCTGTGGTATATTAAATTTATTTATTGCAGGACTTGCAGCGCCATAGACCTTTACAAAGTATATCGGCAAGCTGCGGGCAAACTTAATATAGAATTATGAAACGAGAGATGCCATGTAATGTTTTACGGTAAGATTGAACAGTTTATTTTAAAAAGGTCGTTAATATGCTTCATTCTGCTGTCGATAATTGATATGGTTGTACTGGAAAGCAGATGGCTGGCATTGATCGGACTAGTAATAGGAACAGCTTTGAGCGCAGTGAGATTCTGCGGCAACGCGGCAGTCCTCGCAAGTTTGTTCAACGTAGAAGTGCAGAACACCCGCAACAGACTTGGGCAGCGCTCTGCACGGCTTATATTTCTACTAAATCAGATAATACTATTACCGTTTTTATTATTGGCATATTTCATAAGCCAGTGGGTTTTTTGGGGTTTTGTCGCAGGTATTTTGACAATACCACTGCTGATCATGCTGAACAGTATAACTGAAGTATTTGGAATCACAAGGAATCATTTCGGTGAGAAGGTGTAGACATTGGATGCTAATAACATAATGAAACCGAACGATTTGTTTTCAATACATATTCACGGGCTGACTATCCCAATTTCGGACAGTATCGTAATGATGTGGATAGTAATGGCTGTGCTGATAATCCTTTCCCTTATATTAGTAAGAAATTTTAAGACAATACCCAGGGGAAAGCAGAATGTAGTGGAGCTCGTTGTTGACACCATCAACAATATCATCAAGGGCAATCTTGGACACCACTGGAAATCGTTTGCTCCGTATTTCGGCACGATCCTGCTGTTTCTCGTATTCGCCAATATGGCAGGGCTTTTCAGCGTACTGCCGACTGCCGAGGAGCTTTACAAACTAACAGGCAACGAATTTTTCGAAGGGCTGCCGCATTTTGCCATCGTAGCGCCAACCAAAGACCTGAATATAACTCTGGGTATGGCAATGATGTCAGTTATACTTGTACTGTTCGCAGGAATCAGGTTCAGGGGCGTCAGAGGCTGGCTTCACAGCTTCCTGGAGCCTTCCCCGGTAATGGCTCCGTTTCATGTACTTGATTATGCAACGCGTACTTTATCACTGTCACTTCGATTATTCGGAAATATGCTGGCAGGCTACATAATCGTGGAAATGATATATGAAGCGACCGTGTTCATCAAACCGATACTTCCGCTTGCAAGCGTATTCTTCGACATTTTCGATGCGGTTCTGCAAGCTTATATATTTGTTTTTCTTTCATCAATTTACATAAAAGAAGCGATCGAATAAGGGGGTGAAATTATGGCAAATGGTTTAGTAGCAATTGGAGTAGGTCTGGTTATGCTTACGGCATTGGGAGCAGGTATAGGCCTGGCCAACGCAGTTTCAAAGACGGCTGAGAGTGTTTCGAGAAACCCTGAGTCCTCAGGTAAGATTTTGTCTACGACACTTATTTTTGCTACAATGTCTGAAGTAACAGCAATTTTTGCATTTGTTATCGCAGTCATGCTGGTTGCAAAAGTTTGATGAATAGTATTGCTTGTACGTTTGGGTCGGGGGAAGACCTCTTCCCCTTCGGTACACCGTTGTCTGCCGTCCGGCTTCCGGCCGGAGGCATGATTTTATTATGAGATAAATAGCTTTTATACTGGCTGAAGGAGTTGATATAGATTGCTTGAAAGCCTGAATGCAATAAAGCCTGTTTTTGCTATTCTAAATCTGCTTCTGCTCTATTTTGTATTGAGAAAGGTATTGTTTAAGCCTGTTACGGAATTTATGGAAAACCGTACACAGTCTATAAAAAACTCCATAGACGACGCAGAGAAACAGAAATCCGAAGCCATGGAGCTGAAGCGCTCATACGAAGAGCAGATCACGCATGCAAAAGAGGCTGCCGAAAATATCGTCCGGGAGGCTAGGGCGAAGGCTGAAGCCGAGCATGACCGGATCGTTGCAGAAGCGCACATGGAAGCTGAAGCGCTGATATCAAGGGCAAATGAAGATATCGAAAGTGAACGCAGGCAAATGCTGTCGGAGCTCCGCGCACAGGTAGCCGGTCTCGCGCTGGCGGCGGCGTCGCGTGTTATCGAAGTTAACCTTGATACCGAAAAGAATCGCACATTGGTCGACAAATTCATCGATGAGGCAGGTGCTGCCTGATGTCGCTTGCGTATTCGAGGTATGCCGAGGCATTCATCAATCTCGCGGCGGAAAGAAATGACCTCGACGGATATCTATCCGAGCTGACTTCGGTCAATGGGATATGTTCAGATAAAACTCTCAACATGCTGCTCATCAACCCTGAGGTTTCAAAAGGTGAGAGGAAGAATGTACTTTCCGGAGTCCTCAAGGGACGGGTGCGGCAGGAGGTACTGAACTTTGTACTCCTTCTGATAGACAAGGAAAGAATAGGTTCACTGCCCGGCATTCTGCGCGAATCGATACGTCTTGCAGATGAGAGACGTAAAATATTGGACATAACGATATATACTGCATTCCCGATCAGGCAGGACCAGATCGACACCATATGCGGGAAGTTCAAAAAAATGTATGATGCCGCCGATGTAAAGGTCGATGTAAAGACAGACACTGCTTTGATCGGCGGTGTGAAGGTAGTCATAGGCGATAAGGTGTATGATGGGTCGGTTAAAAAGAAGCTGGCTGGATTGCGTAAAAACATTGTCGATCAGCAGTAAAATGCGCATTATCTATAGATGAGGTGAGACTTATGGATCTGAAGCCTGAAGAAATTAGTTCCATTATAAAAGAGCAAATAGAGCATTACAGTACCAAAACCGTCACAGAGGACGTAGGTTATGTAATCCAGTCGGCTGACGGCATCGCAAGGATATACGGGCTTCGCGGCTGTATGTACGGCGAACTGCTCGAATTCGAAAACGGGGTCCGCGGTATGGCCTTGAACCTCGAGGAAGATAATGTCGGCTGCGTGCTGCTCGGTTCCCAAACCGATATCAAGGAAGGTACAACTGTAAAAAGGACGGGCGAATCGGTAAGCGTGCCTGTTGGTGACGCGCTTATAGGCAGGGTCGTCACTCCGCTTGGAGTAGCCCTGGATGGAAAAGGCGACGTAAAAACCGATCATACCAGACCGATCGAATTCCTGGCACCCGGCGTCATTGACAGGAAAGGCGTCAATAAACCGCTTCAGACGGGCATAATGGCAATAGATGCCATGACCCCGATAGGAAGAGGCCAGAGAGAGCTTATAATAGGCGACAGGCAGACCGGTAAAACCGCTATCACCATAGATACGATAATCAACCAGAAGGGCAAGGATGTTATCTGTATTTATGTAGCCATAGGACAAAAGGCATCAACAGTGACTGGTATTTACGACTCACTTAAGAAATTCGGTGCAATGGATTATTCCATCATCGTCTCCTCCACCGCAAGCGAAATGGCGACGGTGCAATATATAGCCCCGTATGCAGGCTGCGCGATGGCCGAGTATTTCATGTTCGACAAGCACAAGGACGTATTGATCATATATGACGACCTGACCAAGCACGCCGTCGCGTACAGGGCAATGTCCCTGCTGCTCCGCAGGCCGCCGGGACGTGAAGCATATCCCGGCGACGTATTCTACCTGCATTCCAGACTCCTGGAAAGAGCGGCCAGACTGTCCGATGAACTCGGAGGCGGTTCGATCACGGCGCTTCCGATAATAGAAACCCAGGCGAGCGATATTTCGGCGTATATCCCGACCAACGTCATTTCCATAACGGACGGCCAGATATTTCTGGAAACCGAGCTTTTCTATTCCGGTCAGCGTCCCGCAATAAACGTCGGCGTATCGGTATCGAGGGTCGGCGGTTCCGCACAGATCCCGGCCATGAAAAAGATCGCAGGACCGATGAGGGTCAATCTGGCCCAGTACAGGGAGCTTGCGGTATTTACACAGTTCGGTTCCGACCTCGACAAGGTGACGAAGGAAAAGCTGGTACAGGGTGAAAGATTGCTCGAAACGCTTAAGCAGGACGTATTTGAGCCCTACGCCGTCGAGGACCAGGTGATCATACTTTATATCGCCACCAACAAGTACCTTTTTGATATACCGACAGAAAAAGTAAGGAAATTCAACAGGGATGCGCTTGCTTATATCAAGGAGCATTACCCGCAGGTACCTGAGTCTATACGCCAGTCCGGCAAACTGGCGCCTGAGACGGAAGACCAGCTGAAGACTGCAATTGACGAATATATGGCAAAAATGTAGCAGGGCGGTGTGATCGTTTATGTCTAACATGCGCGAAATCAAAATGAGAATAAAGAGCATCCAGGACACCGAGCAGATTACCAAGGCCATGAAGCTGATCTCAGCCTCCAAGCTCAAAAGGGCCAGGCAGCAGCTTGATCATGCCCTGCCCTATTTCACCAGGGTAAAAAGCACGATTGCCGATATACTGCTCCACAGTGAAAGCGTCGAAAGCAAGTTTTTTGAAAAGCCGCATGAACCGTACAAGGATGAGGATACACCCGCAAATAAGGGTGACGAGGCCAAAAAGGAAGGCGGCCGCGCGAAGGTAGGTATTATAGTAATCACAGGCGACAAGGGGCTTGCCGGCGGCTACAACCATAACATCATCAAAGCGGCGGAACAGCTCATAACTCAAACCGTTGACCCGCAGCTTTTCGTGGCGGGCGTGATAGGCAGGAATTATTTTATAAAGAAGAATTTCAAGGTAGACAAGGATTTCGATTATCCCGTACAGAACCCTACTGTCTACAGGGCTCGCGACATCTCGGAGATAATATTGGAAAAGTATATATACCATGAGCTCGATGAAGTATATATCGTTTATACGGAGCTCGTCAATGCGATGCGGATGGTCACGCGGCAGGTCAAGCTGCTGCCCGTCAACATTGAGGCGTTGAAGGAAGATATAGGAATGACTGAAGATGCGCATTTTGACGACATGATAATTTATGAACCGTCCCCCGCCGCAATGATAGAGGTACTTATACCGAGGTATCTGAAAGGCGTCATATACGGAGCGCTCGTCGAAGCATTCACAAGCGAGCAGAACGCAAGGATGGCCGCCATGGACAACGCTACTTCGAACGCCGATGAAATACTTAACGAATTGAAGCTCAACTACAACAGGGCAAGGCAGTCGGCTATAACGCAGGAAATTTCAGAAATCGTGGGCGGCACGGCTGCGCTGCAATAAATATTGTATCGGAAATGCTCAAATCTGCAGAGGAGTGAAAGATATGGCTGAAAATACAGGATATGTAGTACAGGTAATAGGTCCTGTAATAGACGTAAGGTTTGATACCGGAGAACTGCCCAAGATCTATAACGCTATAGAGATCGACAACAACGGGAAGAAGGTCGTCGCGGAGGTTATGCAGCACCTGGGGAATCAGACCGTACGGTGCGTCTCTATGTCGCCGACGGAAGGCATTTCGAGAGACCTGCGTGCCGTCGATATGGGAAGTTCCATAAAAGTCCCGGTCGGCAAGGAGACTCTTGGTAGGGTACTCAACGTACTGGGAGAACCGGTCGACAAAGCGGGAGATGTGGGCGCAAAGGAACGCTGGCCGATACACAGGCCTGCCCCGAGCTTCGAGGATCTCAAGCCCGCTACTGAAATGTTCGAGACCGGGATAAAGGTAATCGACCTGCTCGCTCCCTATGCAAAGGGTGGAAAGATAGGCTTGTTCGGAGGCGCGGGCGTCGGCAAGACAGTTCTTATACAGGAGCTCATACACAACATAGCCACTGAACACGGCGGCTATTCGGTATTCACAGGAGTCGGCGAACGTTCCAGGGAAGGCAATGACCTGTGGCATGAAATGCGTGACTCAGGCGTTCTCGATAAGACGGCGCTGGTATTCGGGCAGATGAATGAACCGCCGGGATCAAGGATGAGAGTCGGCCTAACGGGTCTGACTATCGCAGAATATTTCAGGGACGAGCTTTCACAGGACGTCCTGCTGTTTATTGACAATATATTCCGCTTCATACAGGCAGGCTCTGAAGTTTCCGCCCTCCTGGGCAGGGTGCCCTCGGCAGTCGGCTACCAGCCTACCCTTGCAACGGATCTGGGTGTACTCGAGGAAAGGATAACCTCTACGAAGAAGGGCTCAATCACCTCGGTACAGGCTGTCTACGTTCCCGCGGACGACCTGACCGACCCGGCTCCGGCGACTACCTTCGCTCACCTTGACGCTACGACGGTTTTGTCGAGAGCTATAGTCGAGGAAGGTATATATCCGGCCGTCGACCCGCTTGATTCGTCGTCAAGGATACTTGACCCCAGGATCGTTGGCGAAGAGCATTACAACGTAGCACGCCGTGTCCAGGAGATCCTCCAGAGATACAAGGAGCTGCAGGATATCATTGCGATACTTGGTATGGACGAACTCGCGGAAGATGATAAAAACCTTGTCTACAGGGCCAGAAAGATAAAGAGATACCTGTCGCAGCCGATGTTCGTCGCAACAAACTTCACCGGCTACGCAGGTAAGTATATGCCGATAAAGGAAACAGTGCGCGGCTTTAAGGAGATCATCGACGGTAAGATGGACGACATACCGGAATCCGCCTTCTTCATGAAGGGCAGCATTGACGAAGTTTACGAAGCTGCTGAAAAAGCCGCTAAGGAATAGGAGGTAAAACATGTCGCGGACATTTTACCTTGAGGTAATAGCTACAGACAGGACCTTTTTTACAGGCGAAGTCGAAGCGCTTACCGTCAGGACCCCGGACGGCGAAATAGGCATACTTGGCGGCCATACGCCGATGGTTGTCGCCATCGCGGCTTGCCCGATGAAGATAAAAAAAGACGGCGATCAGTTGAATGCATATATAGCCGAAGGCTTCATGGAGATAAAGCAGGACAAGACGATAATCATAACTGACTTCGCCGAATGGCCTAACGAGATAGACGCCGAAAGAGCCAAGGAGGCCGAGGAAAGAGCACTGCACCGTCTGAGCGGACCGCTGAGCCCGATCGAAAAAAGCAGGACGGAATACGCTCTGACAAGGGCGCGGACCAGGATAAAGGTCTCAAAGCTCGAGTAAGACTTGAATTATCGTATAAAACAAATAGCAATCTCAAAAAAACAGACACGCTCCGGAAACGGGGCGTGTCATAAGGAAGTTTTGATAACGGGGAACGGTGCGGCCGGAAGGCTACGCCGTTTCTCTGTTTCTGTGTAACATTTCATCGGTTAGTTCTGTAGTTCTTAGCGCAGGCAGGACATAGTATCCACTCAGTTTTCACTACATCAGAACACTCCCTTCTTCACACTTATCCAACCTGATGTCTTTTGAATCTAAAATACGCTGATGGTAAAGCTATAACCGTAAGACAGGCTGAAAACAGTGTAATCGCCGCCGGCAAAGTAATTATATTACCGAATAAATTATAGGTATTGTATACCGAGAATACCGTGAAAGCGTCCATTGCCTTAGCTGGGAGCAATGCTAAAACACTGTTAATAAGCGAGCTTGTCTTACTGCTTGGAATAAACATTGGGACGAAAATCCACAATGCCCCAATAATGACTACAGCAAACGAAGTTTTCATAATTGCGGAGAGAAACAAGATTATTGACGTTATAGAAATAATGACCATATATCCAATTGCCAGCCCATATAAATACACCTGTATCATGGTGAGTGGATATGGCGAAGTAAATGAGGCCATTTGAAAAGGCGCGTTCCAACCTGTTGTGCCGTGAAAGCACAGCATTAAACCTGTGAAAAATAACATGGACACGGTATAAAGGCAAGTGGTGAAAACAATGCTTGATAGTATTTTTGCGATTATTACTTTGTTTTTACCATATCTGCTGGATAGAATGATTGAATCCGCTCCGGTTTGATATTCGCTTGCAAAGATAGGAGAAATGCAGATACATACAATAAACGAAATTATCAGCAAGATCGAGAGGAAGCCGCGGGTAAGCATATCAGCCCATCCTTGCGTATAAGCGAAATAGAAGGGTTTTTCAATTTTACTGTTCATTTGCAAGATGTATTCTTTTGCCGCTTCGGAATAATTACCTGTGGAATAATCCATGTTCAATATCTCGTCTATTTTCACCGACCGTTGTTCGTAAAAGGTTTTCACATCGTCTTGAGTAACAGAGGAAAGAACATAATAATCGTATACCCCTGACGGAGAAAACGCTCGACGCATTAAATCTAGAATATCGTCATACTTTTGAATTTCCCTGCCATAAACCTCATTGCTGATACTCTTGCCCTCCGCACCTAATGAAGTGTAGTTTGCCGGATTATTTGTGATTATTTGATAGTGAGCTAAAATGGATGCTAATTTTTCAGTAGTTAAGTATCCCTCCAATTCAGCCGCTTGTTTTTTATGCAGAGCAATAGCGGCGGGGCCGTTTATGATACTTCCTGTTTCGCCAGACCAAGAGCTTTCCGCTATAAACATCGCAGAAAGTAAGCCTATGCACAGAAACAGGCAGACAAAGGAGATTGACATTGATTTTTTCCTTGTAATTTTTCTAAACTCATGCTTAAACAGCGTATACATCATTTTGCCCCTCTCTTTTGCCTGCTTGCAATTGTTGCTTGTTCGCTTCCAAAGCAACGCAAATATAGATCTTCCAGTGTCGGTTCCTGCGGCTGTGCATCCTGAATCGGCTTGTTTTCGGATATAACACGTAATTCCACTTGCTCTCCGATATGACGCAGATTTACAATAGAATACATCCTCTCGTATTGTTTAGCCTTTTCGGAAGATACTACACAACGCCATACAAGACCGCTTGCTTGGGCGGTCAATTCCTCAACTGTCCCCTCCATCAGCAAAGAGCCTTTTCTGATTATCAATATTTCATCTGCAATATACTCTACATCGGAAACGATATGGGTTGACAGAATAACAATCTTATCCTTTGCAAAATCAGAGATCAGATTACGGAATCGGACACGCTCTTGGGGATCAAGCCCAGCAGTCGGTTCGTCGAGAACAAGAATTTTCGGATCGTTTAAGACTGCCTGTGCAATACCCAATCGCCGTTTCATACCGCCGGAAAATGTACGGATTTTTTTACCTGACACATCGGATAAACCAACCAATTCTAAAAGCTCATAGCTTTTCTTCTTGACCTTTTTTGTGTCAATCCCCTTTAGTGTGGCAACATAATACATAAATTCTTTAGCTGTAAAATCAGGATAATATCCAAAATCCTGCGGTAAATACCCCAGAAGATTTCGGTATGCTTCTCCTATCTCACTTATGCTTTGTCCGTCTAATAAAACATCGCCGGACGTTGGGTCTAAAACGCCGCAGGTCATACGCATCAGGGTGGTCTTTCCCGCTCCGTTAGCGCCTAATAACCCATAAACACCGCAAGATAGTGTCGCACTTATCCTATCTATTGCGATTTTGTTACCGTACTGTTTTGTGAGCCTGTCATAAGTTAATTCCACCATGTATCCTCCTATCAGTTACTCAACGGGACAGCGTTTAATTTCTGCCCGCAGCTTTTAAGCATTTGGTGTATTTCAAAAACCATTCCGGCAAAGGCCGTCACAAATATAATCAGCCATGCCCAAATACCCGCTAATTCATATATCTGTGGGTATTGTATTGTGACTATGCTAATCGCAAGTGTTATTAACAATCCGACAGCCGCGCAATAATAATTGCACTCTTTGCGCTTTATATGGTTCAGTACCAGTAGACACGCAAAACAAGTAACTAAAAACGGAACGAGAGCATATAGAATAATCGAACACGCTTCGGCGGATAAATGCACGCCGGAAAAAACAAGCAAAATAGTAAGGCATAAAATATCAACCATACCCAAAACCGACAAGCGTGCAATCATCAACTGTTTAAATGAGTACCGCGTTGACAACTCTATCTCTACCATTCCATGAGTATATGAACGTGAAAGCTCAAATACATTCGTCAGCACGATTAGGGGAGCGGCGGCTGAAATAATCGCAATGTTTTTCGCTTCCTCCGGCAAGTAGTACAACGCTAATCCGCAGGCCAATATGATGAACAGTTGAGCAATCCATACCTTCTTTCTAATAAAGCCAAA
Organism: Bacillota bacterium; assembly: GCA_023411715.1. GTDB lineage: Bacteria > Bacillota > Clostridia > Acetivibrionales > DTU013 > JAEYOM01. Next base: position 37,550 of record JAEYOM010000206.1, read on the forward strand.
TTGTGAAAAAAGGAAACACCAAAATAACAATGTTTCATTTTCCGTGGCTTGTATCACTTCCCGCGCCCGTATTATTGTCTGATTTATTCCATTAGGATTGGGCATGGGCGGCACGTTCTGATAATGCTTTTTAAGCTCACTTTTGATGTGATTTTTCAAAATGGTCTACCTCCTTTATCCAATTTCTTTTTCAGGATAGCCAGAGCATTTCTCAACCGATACATAACCACAAAGCGGGTTGTTCCCGTAATAACGGCAATGTCATTGACTTTTAGCTCCTGTCCATATCTTAATAGAATGGTCTCTTGCTGTTCCTCCGGCAACTCGTTTATATACTTCTGCAATGATAACCTATCTTCAATTTGTTCATATATATTTAGTGATAAAGTATCGACGACTTGCTGTGTTTCCTCTAATGAGAATGACTTTATTTTTTTATACCAGTTGATACACAAGTTTCGCGCAATAGTATAAAGCAATGCCTGTGGCTTTCCTTGATTTGCGTAATTTGTGAGGTTTTCAATAAAGCGCAAAAAAGTCTCTTGTGATATATCTTGCGCGTCAGAGCTGTTGCCAATCTTCCAGTAGCAATAGCGATATATGGAATCATAATTTTCACGAATAATAGCTTCAGTTTCATCTCCGTTTTGCCTGAACCCTTTTGCCACTCCCTCACCTCCTATATATATAACAGTTGACTTCATCAAATTGTGCAAAGAAAATTTATATACGCATATTTGCATATGATTTTTCACCGCGCATTTGTCTATTATATATTTAATGAGATCACGTGTTTGCGACATAACCTGCCGCAATCGCCTGCTTATGCCACCTGAATCAGACCAGAAAATCGAGTAGGAGGCGGTGACTAACCGCCGTCCCCTCACAGCACCGTGCGTACCGTTCGGTACACGGCGCTTTCAATAGTTTACGTGCACAGACTGATATGCACTGGTTAAATCATAAAAGCCAG
>JAEYOM010000025.1 GCA_023411715.1 Bacillota bacterium
TCGGGGGGACAAAAATGGAATTTTAATAACCCCATTAATAGCAATATGACACTCTACGCGCATTGGATTGAGATGGATGGCCTGGAAGGAGGTACTACTCCGGACAGGGCGGTAGTTATCAACTCAGCAGATGAATTAGCAAAGCTTGCAGACAATGTCAATACAGCTAAAAGCTATGAAGGTCGGTATTTTAGGCTGGGACAAAACATTGATTTATCTGATTTTGATACTACTTGGGAATCCATTGGGTTCCATAACAATATAAGTACTCCTGCTCAAATAAAATCACCAACTCCTCAAGAAAGCTCTAAAACCTTTGAGGGTCATTTTGATGGAGGTGGATATACCATTACATTGCAGAGTAATCAGATATATCCTTTGTTCGGTTGTATTGGCATATCTGGCTCTGTTAATAATTTAAATATAAAAGCGGTATTGGAACCGAATGATAATCGTCAATGCTTTGGTGGAATAGCTGGATTTAATTTTGGTGAAATAAAGAATTGTAATGCTGATATAGACACTACAAATAAAGAGCAGAAAGGCTTTAAAATATGTGCTGGTGGAATTACAGGTGTCAATGTTGGTAATATATCAGATTGTACGGCAAAAGTGGTATTCAATGGCGGTCAGTATACAGGAGGAATTTCAGGCCTGTTTAAATACAATGAGATTAATAATTGTACATTGAAAAGTGGGAGCGAGATTAACAGCTCTGGCGGCATGTCGGGTGGTATAGTGGGCTGTATGGCAAGTACCACTGAAGATCCAAATGAGCAGAGTATTATAATTAACTGCGTTACTGAGGCAGGAGCGGTTATAACTGGTACAGCTTCGTCCATTGGTGGGATTGTCGGACATGCCGTATATGATATAAAAGCCTGTATTAATAATGCAACAGTAGAAACAACTAGTGATTCAGTTGGAGGTATAGTAGGCTATCAAGGTGCAGCCAGATTATCAGTAGAAAAATGCATAAATAATGGTTCAATTGCAGGAACAAATAAAATTTCTGGAATTCTGGGAAGTGGTGGAACATCAATAGTAAGGAACTGCTATTCAACTGGAGATGTAGAAGCTACAAAAGGTGCCGCAGGTGGATTGCTGGGAATGGCATGCCAAGAAATTCAAGGCTGCTACTGGTATGGTCAAAATATTAATGCAACTACTTATGCAGCCGCAATTTGTCCGACAGATATGGGCGAAAAAATGATTGATTGCTATTATGTATCCTCTATCGATATGGGTAGAAGTGCCGAAGATAGAACTATAAATGATCCAAATAGCAGAGCTCAGGGAATGAGTGCAGATGATTTTACTAATGGCAAGGTTGCATACTTATTGGACAGAGCAAATGATACCAAGGTATGGACTTTAGATGGTGTGAGTTTAGGACCTGTATTTGGTTCACCACATTATTATCTTGTAAGTGGATTTATAGCAGGTGAAACTGATGGCGGGACTTTGATTATAAGTAGCCCTGATACAAAGGTTTATGAAGATAATACTGCATATACAATTCCACAAAATCAATTTAAGGTGGATGTACACATTAATCAATTTGAAGAGGAAGTAGGAGAGGGACACTATGCAAAATATGTTTTGGATAGCCTGGTGGTAGTTCAAAATGGTATTTACACAAACATTGAAAATGGTTCAACCTTTAGATCAGTAGATGGAAATAGCATAGTTACTGCTACACTGAAAATCGAGAAAGGAATGATACCTGATGTCGAAGATGGTAGCGGTAACGGTGATGGCGCTGGCGGTGGAACAGGTGACGGAAACGGAGATGGGAACGAAAATGGAACGGGCAGTGGAACTGGATCAGGTGATGGAATCGACAGCGGAACCGGAACAGGTGAGGGAACTGGCAGTGGAACTGGAACAGGTGATGGAGCTGGAATCGGAACTGGAACTGGTGATGGAACTGGCAGTGGAACCGGGCAAGGGGAATTTAATATTGAGGGAGGAGGAAACAATGGTGGAAATGGTGGAAATGACGCAGAAGATATAGGTGCTGATAAAGGTTCAATAATTGATGTTGCAATAAATGACAATAGTGATACTAGTAATAAAATTGGAACGGAAGCCAACGAAAAAGAAAAAAATAGTGATGAAGAAATTAATAAAGAGACAGTAAGTGATAATAAGCAGGATTCTATTAGTTTGAGTGATAAACCAGCTGATCCAGATAAATCAAGAAATGATGTTGTTAAGCCAAATGATGTTGTTAAGCCAAATGATGTTGTTAAGCCCAATGATGATGTTAAGACAAATGACAAAACAACTATTTTTGAGGTGGTAAGAGATGTTGCTGAACAAAGTCCATTGGTTTTAGCTTTTGTTGGTTGCATGTTTGGTTCCATTTTTATCATTGGAGCTACATGGCAGTACAGAAAACTTAAGAAGTAGGATTAAGCGCACAACGTTTTAAAAATCAATTCAATAAAAATACTATATTGGGTAAGTAAGAGAGGATTGACATGGTATGAATAAAAAATTAAAATCAGGTTTTTCATTATTACTTGTAATAGCACTTCTATTTTCATGTTTTACCAATGTATCAGCAGCTGAGAATAAGTATAATTTAGATAATGCAATACTAGATACCGCGAAGTATATTTATAAGACTGTAAAGGTTCCACAGGTAGGCTCTATAGGCGGTGAGTGGGCGGTATTGGGATTGGCTCGCAGCGGATACAAGGTGCCTGATAAATATTACCAGGATTATTTAACGACTGTTGAAAGATATGTGGCTGAAAAAAAAGGTGTATTACATACGGTTAAGTATACTGAGTATTCAAGATTGATAGTTACTTTGACATCAATTGGTGCTGATCCGACAAATATAGCTGGTTATAATCTACTTACTCCTCTTGGGGATTATGACAAAACCATACGTCAGGGGCTGAATGGCCCAATCTGGGCTTTGATGGCTCTTGATTCCGGAGAATATACAATGCCAGTAAATACACAGGCAAAAACCCAAGCATCACGTGAAATGTATATTAAACGTATTTTGGAATGTCAACTTAATGACGGTGGATTTTCATTGTTTGGAGGCACTTCAAAGCAAAGTATTAATAGTGCTTCTGACCCTGATATCACTGGAATGGCATTACAGGCATTAGCCAAATATCAAGACAAACC
>JAEYOM010000031.1 GCA_023411715.1 Bacillota bacterium
CGAATATTCCGGTTCGAGCTTCCTGACGGTTTCTTCACTATCGACCTCAACTATATAATCGAGGCGGTTTCGCCCTGCATACAGGAAAGGCACGCCGAGCGCTCTATTCAGAATTTCAGGGGCAGCCGCGGCCGTCGGCGCTTCCGAAGGGAAATTCATCTCTATGTATCCGTCTTTTTTAACGGCTGAGAGTATCCCACTCCTGGTTTTGAAAACAGCCTTCTGATCCAGCTTTAGCGCACCGGTTTCCCAAAGGATATGCGCGCTTGCCAGCGTCGCGTGTCCGCAGAGCTCCTCCTCTTCCTCGGGAGTGAACCACCTTAGGTCATAAATGTCGCCCTGTTTGTACAGGAACGCGGTCTCGGACTGATTCATCTCCATTGCGATATCCTGCATCCATTTTTCATCGGCCGGGCCCTGAAGTACGCAGACTCCCGCGGGATTACCCCCGAAAGGCCTGTCGGTAAATGAGTCAACCTGGTAGATCTTCATACACTACGCCTCCATAAAGTTCTTAATTATCTATATCAATTCGGTATGCTTATTATTTCACTTTGCGTCCGATATACAGAAGATGCATGCTCGACCCCAAAACCATTTCATGATCCGCTATTTTGTAGAAGAGATCGATCCACTCCATAAAATCCTCCTCCGGCAAATTCTTCAGCGAATCCTCGCACAGTATGCCTATGCCTTCTGCAGCCATCAGTTTTATAGCTTCGATGCCAAGTTTATCGAAAAATGCTCTGATTTTTGCCGGATTTTCAAAATAGGCGTCCGTAAATCCCGTGCTTTCATAATCCCTGCCGTCGTTTAACAAGCCCAGGAGAGGTTCCTTTACGGTCCCTATTTCCTGAGGCGAGTTTTTCATCCAATCCAATATCGGCGCGTAGGCCGAGATAAATGATACTATAAGTGTTCCTCCCGGTCTCAGCCGATCCAGGCACTGGCGAATGGCAGCGACGCGTTCATTTTCCTCCAGCAGGTGGTACATCGGCCCCATACAAAGGACCGTATCAAATGATTTATCCGGTAAATAGCTGTCGAGTTCCAACACATCGCCGGCAATGAACTGCCCGATCTTCACACCGGCGTTGCGGGCGTTTTCCTCCGCCTGCCTTACCAGATTTTCCGAAAGGTCGAACAATGTCACAGAGTGTCCCTGCCCGGCGAGGTATATGCTGTATCTTCCGGGGCCGCCGCCGACGTCCAGCACTTCAGAATTTTGGGCTATGTATTGATCCATTGCTTTTTTGGTCATTTCAAACTCGATCCTGTGCCTTTCGAGCCTGCCCCATTCGTCATACGCGTAATTATAGTACTCTTTCACCCTGTTCATGCACAACCCTCCCTACTTGATTAAATAATTGCCATTTATAAAAATCAAAGGCACATCGAGTTCCTTTGATTTTGAACTAGACTTCGCAAAGCTTATTGCGCAACACACACGTTTCTTTATTATGCTGTGCAGCAATTTCGCCATATTTCATTGCTAAAAACCCCGCGGAGTCACATATTCGGATCTGACAGCAAAAGCTATCTGTCTCGATCCGCCGATGTGACTCCGCAGGGTATTAACCGCGTGTAGGGCAGCGCCCCTCTGCCGCTTGGACCGGGCATGTGGACGCCGGCCCCTAAGCAAACTCACATATAAGATTATCCGCTGAAGGCGGTATAATCGACCTCTATTCTATGCAGCGCAGCTGCTTTATTATTATCCACCGAAGGCGGTATAATCGACCTCTATTCTATGCAGCACAGCTACTTTATTACAGCATTATTTTGAAACATTTTTACATATCTTTACCATTTTGTCAATAGCAAAATTGAATTTTGCAGTTTCCCCTGCAGATCCTCTGCAGCTTTGACAGATCACCTCCTGAAACCGCCAAGCAAAACATTTTCCAGTTCCCCTACAGTCTCAACGATTTCGTCCGCTCCGGCCTCCTTGAGCTCTTCATAACCCCCGTATCCGAATAATACTCCGATACACATGATACCAACCTCTTTCGCCCCAATCACATCGTGCTTCCTGTCACCGACCATTACCACACTGTCTGCACCTATTCCTGCAGTATCCAAAGCGTACCGTATGACTTCGCCCTTTTTGCCCCTCGTACCGTCCATTTCACACCCACATGTGAGATCGAAGTATTTCATTATATCGAAATGCTCAAGTATGATGTCTGCGAATATCTTAGGCTTGGATGTGGCAAGGATCACCTTTATTCCGTTGTCCTTCAGCTTTTCCAGCATTTCCTTTATACCCGGGTACAACTTGTTTTCGTAGATACCGGTATCTCTGAAATACTCCCTGTATTTTTCAATGCCGGCCAGCGCCTGCTCCTCGTTGAACCCACAATACTCCATAAATGAATCCTTGAGCGGAGGGCCGATAAATTTATAGAGCTCACCCAGGTCATCTGTTTGAATACCGAATGACTCAAGCGCATATGCCACCGATTTTGTGATCCCAAGTGCGGGATCGGTCAATGTTCCGTCAAGATCGAACAATACTGCATTTTTATTTTGCATATGTTTCTCCCATCTTTTTATCATTCTTTTTATTCTATCATAATATCTGGATGAGGCGATCAAATAAACCTGAAAGAAAAACAGATTTTCATAAACAAATTGTGACGAGCCAATCTTATAAATAAAGTCGACGCGGGTACATGGCTCGGGGATCGCACTGAACCGACCGAAGGCGTAACCGGTAAAAACGTAAAGGGCGAAATTGTCTGTGAAGTCCTTATCAGACCTAATAACTAATGCCGCTTTCATTCTGAGCCTTGTTTGCGATAATGCCATCGCATTTTGAAATACATAGAAGGTAGCACACATGAAATATTAGCATTACCGAGGCGGGAATGACCGATATGCCCGGTGAAAGCGAAAAAGCCATTGTACAGGCAATAGTAAGGGTATTGCCGATTAAGGAAGCCAGAATAAAGTATTTGACCAATTCCGCGGCTTTAATTCCCAAAATGGAGAAAAGCCTGACGCTGCCGACACTTAGAATGAAGAAAACCGATGATATGGATAGGGCAATTATATTCAGTCCCATTGATGATGAGAAAACAAGCTCGGATTGGGAAGGGTTGCAACCAAGGCTCCGGTTATGTGAAATTAATGCGGCTTTGATACTGTCAATATAGAATTTTATATCGAATATATTGTCATACGGTATGTATTTGGGGTCTATGTAGATATCCGGCAAGGTATATTTGATGACAAGAAAACCCGCTGTGGCATAAAACACAATGATCACCGCCATTTTAATAATGACTTGGATTTGTGATTTTATTACTTCACGGATATATTCTTCACGGCAGCGTGTCATGAGTATGTTCGCATACCGGCGCAAAAGCCTGTATCCCAACTTTAGCGAAATAAAAAACGATATTAGAAATATCAAAAAGACGAAGATATCCCTGGTTTGCGAAATAACCGCGTCTTTCACATAGAAGTCGATAATCCTGCAGCCATTTGCCGGCGTATTCAAGCTATCGTTGAGAACCTGTTCCAGCTTCTCTATTCTAAATCTGTCAGTATTCAGCGATTCTCCCTTTATTATTACGCTTTGTACGGCTATTCCGCCGTAATCTCTAACACTTTTGTAAGGTACGTATACCCTGTCTTCCCCATCCGAACCCAGGAATGATAGAACTGATCCGTCTGTTTTATATATTCCTGCAATCACATATATCTGCCCTGATATTTTCACCTTATACCCCAGCGTATCATAGCTTGAGAATAAGCTTGCGCAAAGCTTGTCGGAAATGATAACCGAATTCAGCCCGAATTGATCGTCTTTATCTTGAAAAAAATTACCCGCCACCATTTTTATATTAAGAAATTCAAAACTGCCACTGTCGCACAATACGTTTCTTACTTTGAAACTTTTATTGGCGCAAGTCAAAACCGATGTTATTTCGCTGGAAAATGAAACCTGGCAATTATCGTATCTGCTTTTTAGCAGCTGAATATCTTTATATTTCAACACAGGAGAAATATTTGCATCGTCTTTTGCTGCATTTATCTCGATCCTTTTCAGGGAGGTCCCGCCGGCAGACTCCTTTAAGGTTTGTACCAGACTCCCCGAGATATTTACGCAGAAAACCGCAATACATGTAAATATGATATATCTTTTGACCAGAAATTTTCTGATAAGCCCGGCGTTCAACAAATCACCTCAGTTTCACCTGCACCTTATCCAGCAGCAAAGGCTTGGAGCTGTATGACACAACCTTGGTATCGACCTCGATGGAGGCATTTATAGCGGAGTTGAAGGCGTCCGAGTCCAGAATGGAGACTTTCACCCTTTCGGCGTACTCCTCCTCTCCGAGCGGCCCTTTCACATTTTTCAAAACATAGACGTATTCCATGCCGCCGGACTTAACAATGGCACTATTGGGTACTATCATATTATAAACCTTACTATTCTTTGTAACAGAAACATCTAGTATCAGGCCGCTCTTTTGTTCGCCGTTTTCAATGCCTACAAGCGATGTAAATTGGTATTCACCCTTGTCCGCAAGATATTCCTTTTGCGCGATTTCACCTTTGATTATCAATTCCTCGGGGTTCGCCGCTTCAAATGTCACCTGATCCCCGGCATTTACCAACCTGGCTTTTTCCGTGTTTAAATTCCACTTTACAGCTACCGTATCACCCTTGGGAATAACTTCAAATAGCAGCTGGCCTTTTGGTATTTGCATCCCATTTTCTGCAAATATGGCGCTTATAACGCCGTCATAACCGCAGATAATCTCGCCGCCAGCCATTAAGTTCCTCTCGGAATCCTTTAGTTCGGATTTTTTTGCGTCGATATCTATTTGCATTTTCTTGTGTTGCAGATTATATTCAGTTTTTTTGTTCTTGTATATCTGAATACTTTCTTCATAACTTTGCTTGGTGTTTTCATAATCTTTCTGTGCATTCAGCAAATTCTGTTTTGTTTCACCGCCGGCTTTGTATAAATCATTAATCCGATCCAAAGTATCCCGACACGATTCGGCTTCTTTCTTAAGCCGGTTTATTTCATTTTGCGAAGATATTTCATAGACATTGTAAAAGTCATTTTCAAACTTCTCCATGTCTATTTCCAGACTGTCTATTTCGCGTTTTTTATCTTCTATTTCCTGTTCGATGCCATTCTGGTCGACAAGTGCCAGGACAGTACCTTTTGTTACCTGTTGGCGGGGCGTCACCTTAATTTCGATACTGCCGTAATTGCCATATGCACGGATTTTTTCGGCACTTAACGGTTCTACCGTACCTGAAGCCAGAATGGTGTTGTTGATGCGCCCTTCGATAACGTCAGCCGCCTCCACTTCGGGGAGCAATAAATTATCGATTGTCTTTGAAAAAAAAGTCAGTACCAAGAGTAAAACCATAAAAACAAAAGATATCTTTCTTATAGCTTTCTTTCTTTTTTCATAATTTACAACAGTCTCCATACTCATCACCTGCCGTTTATTTTATCCCGGATAATTGAATTCCTTCTATAAAGTAATTTTCGCAATACAAGAACAATAATACTGCAGGCAGCATATATAATACGCCGCATGCAAATGCTACATCCAAATTACCTTCATTAATTTTTGAAAGAAAAATGGACAAAGGGTGCATGTTTTCATTCTTCAGAAATATCAAAGGCTGCTCTACCATGTTCCAATAATCGATGAAAACAAGGATAGCCAGCGACGCAATGCCGGACTTGCACTGCGGGACGACTATTTTTGCAAATATGCCGGGATATCCCGCACCGTCGATTTTCGCTGCCTCTATATACTCATCGGGCAGGCTGCGCATAAATTGCCTCATGAGAAAAACACCGAATGTTGAAAAGATACCAGGTAAAATTACCGCCAGGTAATTACCCATGATATTCAATTTGTTTAGAACAAGATAATTTGGAACCAAAGTGACTTGAAACGGCATCATCATAACAATAATGTAAACAAAAAAGATTTGATCCCTGAACCGGAATTTCAACTTGGAGAATCCGAAGGCAGCCAAAGTGGAAAATACGATCTGACCTGCTACAATAGGCGTTGTCATTATGACGGAATTCCAAAACATAATAAGGAATTTAGGTTTCCTCAATAGCAGATGATAATATTGTATGGCCGTTACCTTCTGAGGTATGAGTGCCATCGATGCATAATCCTTCCTGGTCGAGTCTGCCGATGCTATGAAATTAAGCATGCCGTAGTTACCTGTGATTTCATCGGGCTTCATGAATGAGTTTGCCAGCATATATATAAGCGGAAACACGCATATAAGTACCCCGCACAAGGCCAAGGCATATATTATTGTTTTTTTCAGCTTTTTCATTTCATGCATATATGCTCTCCTAAAGGTTTCCGGTGAATTTTTTCTCAAATCTGAACATTATGAATACAAGTATGAAAATCAGCGCAGAAATGGTAAATGCAGCGGTGGTCAACCTCTGATAAGACAGATTGAAGAAATTGTTATTCATAAAGTGCTGCAGAAGGTAAATATTCGTATCGGGATAGCTGCCTGCAAGCAAATATGCTTCTTTGAATACTTTAAACGAGTTTATGATCGACATTATGAATACGAAAAACGTTGTCGGTATAAGGTGAGGAATGGTAATGCTTATCATGCACCGTATCGGGCCTGCGCCGTCGATGAACGCCGATTCGTAATATATGCCGGGAATGTTGTTTATGCCGGCAACGAATAGTATTATGTTGTACCCGCAATTCTTCCAGATATATAACATAATCAAAACGACAACAGACCACTTGCCCTGAAGCCATTGTACGGACCCTGACCCTAGATTCACAAGAAGATTATTCAATATCCCGTATTGGTCGAATATGATTTCCCACACCAATATAACCGATGCAACCGGTATAATAAGGGGAATTATGTAGAATGTCCTGAAATATGATAATCCTCGTATTCTAGCGGTTAGAAGAAGCGCCGTCAAAAACGACACGGCAATTATCGCCGGAACGCTAATGCTACCAAATAAGATTGTGTTTTTCAGCGCAAGAAGGAACGATTTGCTCTGGAACAGACTTATAAAATTTCCCAGTCCGACAAAGCTGGTTCTTCCTATCCCGCTTGTAAAGCAATAATACAGGCTGAATATAAATGGAATAATAAAAAATACTGCAAATCCGATCAAACTCGGACTTATAAACAAATAACCTGCTAAAGCCTCTTTTGAATTGTATTTCTTCTTATCAGGCAACATACGGCATATCACCTCGAATAGACCATATCATTCGTTCAGAAAAATACTCACCTTGTCATCTATTGTTTTCGCAGTCTGTTCCGCCGTTTGCTGGCCGGCAAGAAATTCCTTCACCTGTTCGTCGATGATGCTATTGATTGATGTATCGACAGTATTGCAGCGATCGATATTCAGGAGCCAGCTGTTAAGCTTATCAATGTGCGACTGAAGTATTGGAGCTCCGGGAATTCTGTTTCCTGAATTATCTTCGAGGTAGGCAGCTTCTGTACCCTTGGATATGAAGTAGCCCTCTATATCACGGACTGCCTTCTTACTCACAGGAATATCATTGAACACCGGATCCGTAAGTGACTGATCAAGCAGCACTTTGATATATTGGAATGCATCCTCCTTATTTTTGCAGCCCGCATTTATCCCTATAATCTCATTTGCTTCGGCAACTCTCTTCCTGCTTTTATCGGAGGGCATTGGGAGCAATCGCGATTTCTGTTTCATCGAATATAAAAAGGCTGAGTTGCTTCCAAAGGATTCTTCGCAGGAACCTCGTTCACTTAGAAATATCCCTTTTCCAGACTGTAAAAACGTATACCGATCCCCATATTTTTCGTATTCCTCCTGCGGACATACATATGGATAGATTTGTTTATAAATATTCAGCAGATTGATAAACTTCTCCGAATTGAAGCTGGATTTTTTCTGGTCATAGTTTATAAAAGGATCTGCACTCCTTAGCACGTCACCAAACTCCAATTTACTGAACAGGAGTTTGCCTTCACTCCCGCTCTCTACCTTTAATCGATTGACAATTTCAAGAACTTTATCCCATGTCCAGTTATTTTCATCCACCTGTATATTATTTTGTTTCAAAACCTCATCCGTGGTATAAAGAGCCGGCAATATAAATCGGTAAGGTATGTAGTACCTTTTTCCTCTATACACTCCGCTGTCGCAAACAGATTTGTAATAATTATCCAGCTTGAACTCCGGATCGTTCTTTATCAACGGATTCAGATCAGTGAAAATACCGCTTTTCACCATATTGCTAACCGACGGCATCATCTTGGGGGCTGCGACTATGATGTCGGGGCCGTTTCCTGCAAGGATGGACGTTGTTAATTTATTAGTGAATTCTTCCTTGTCATTTGCAGTTTCACTTTCAATCTCCACGCCCAGGGAGAAAAGGTTATATTTTCTTACTGCATCAGCGGCTTCTCCTGATCCGAAAAACAGATACATACTAAGGTGGTTTTCATTTTCACCGTCTGAGTCCTCGGAGTCGTTTGCGTCACTTGTATTGCCCGAGTTATTTTCGTTAACGGGACTGTTTGTATCGTCGGCGCTGCCGGATTGATCCGTGCCATTCGAGCTGCCGGATTGATCCATGCTTGTTGAAGCAGGCTTAGCGGCGTTTTTCGCATCAAGATATTCCTTGATAGCGCTCTTGATACCAGCTGCGGTTTCTTCCGCAGTCTTTCCCCCGTCCAAATATCTCTTCACGCCATCGTTGATTATCTTTCCGATGTCATAGTCGATATATGCCGAGCCTGTAATGTTATTTCCAAGCGCTTCTACAGCGGAGGCCATATCCGTTGTTTTCCCGTCCTCCTTATATCCACCGATTTTCGCGCCATACGCATCCTTGTTCACAGGCGTATACAAAACGGCTTCTCCTGACTGGATCTTTTTATCCAGCAGTA
>JAEYOM010000041.1 GCA_023411715.1 Bacillota bacterium
GCCTTTCCCTCGCTTTTCCTCAAGAATTCAGCCGGCATATTATGCCGTTACGCATTTATCAGTACGATCTTTTTCTGCTCGTCGCACAGTATGGTCCGTTTTCTGTCTTCAACTATCGTATTGAGCATGACCCTTCCTTCCCATAGGTCTACAAGGTGCTTCAGCGTTTCATTGGCATACTGCAGTTCGAGATCCCTGCCGTCGTGAAGATGTTCGAGCAAAAGCGTGCGATCTTGCTGGTTCCAGTCCGTTACACGTATGACCGGTATATTTCCCAGACCGGAAGCTTCCGCTATGGTATCGCGTATCTTCGTCCAGCCCTCATCGTCAGCAACTTCGGAAACGATGTATTCATTGCCGTCCTTTTCATATTCATACAGGTTGAGCTCGCTGCATAGTTCTCTTGTCAGGTATCTCCTTATAAAAGAGCAATCCCTCTCAAGTTCCCGGACTTCAAATATTTTCTGCGGGTTTACAGGGTTGTTTTTCTCAATGCTTTCAAATATCCTGAATCCCAGGAAATACGGGTTGATGCTTCCTTCAAACGGCTTTATCACCTGGTTGTGCCGTCTCAGAAATTCAAAATACAGCTGCTGTGGCAGATCCAATCGATTCAGTAGCTTGTAATGCCAATAGCTGGCCCACCCCTCATTCATGATTTTCGTTTCTATCTGGGGTAGAAAATACAGTGTTTCTTCACGGATGATATCGATTACATCCTTTTCCCATTCGCTGAGCCTCCCATAGGTACTCACAAAAAACAGCAGGTCCTCTTCGGGTTCGGGAGGTATCTTCTTTAGTTCCTGCTCCGGTATCTCGGTATGGCTTGGCGGGCAAAGCAGCGGAAAATCATTCTCCTGTCCGTTGTCCCTGCTCTTGAGCCTTTTTTTCATTTCGTCGTAATCCATCCTGCGTGCGCCTACCGTCCTTGCGCACTGGTACCGCAAAGCGTGCGCGGCGTCGATCACCTTTTCAACCTTTGAATATCCGATGCTTGGATCGCTGATATATTCGCGTATCCGTGCCGCGTGGTTCTTGAACGTTTCAATTGTATAGTCCGCTCTCGTGCCCGTTTTGAACAGGCGGTTATTCCTGAAGAAATCGTTATGCCCGTATACATGGGCCATGGTAAGTATCTGCAGCAGAAGAGAATTGTCCTTCATGAGGTAAGCTATGCAGGGATTCGAGTTAATCACCATTTCATAAGGCAGACCCGTCAGATTGTACTTGTTCAATGTACGGGTACGCTCATAGGCTTTGCCGTAGCTCCAGTGCGGATAATGCGAAGGCATCCCTGCATAGGCTTCATATGCAGTCATGTTCTCGTAGCTTACCAGTTCGAATTCCTGGTCATAACATGCGAGGCCGGACTCGCGCGCCAATTCCTCTATCCTGCGGTTCCACTGCTCAAGTTCCTTGATACTGTAATCTGACAATAGTTTTCACCAGCCTCCCTCAAGCCTTTTCACCGTCTTTTTCAAGCAATCGCTTTAATCCGGTAACGATGTCATCCTTTCTTGACATCGTTACAATAACAAAATTACTTTTTGATATATTTTTAATGAATTCCGATTTAACAGTACTTCCGGCAAAATAATAGCCCGGAACGATCTCGCCGTAGCCGAAAAGATTACATACTTCGCACAGCTTCAGCGCCAGTTCTACGGCTTTTTTATTGTCCTCGGTCCAGTTGTCGCCGTCGCTGCAGTGAAAGGCGTAAATGTTCCAATTCTTGGGGTTGTACCGTTGTTCTATGATCTCGAGCGCTTTCTCGTAACCGCTGCTGATATATGTCCCGCCCGACTCCCCCTTGTGGAAGAACTCCACCTCTCCGACCTCTTTAGCCGTTGTAGTGTGAGCTATGAAGACAACTTCGACATTGGAATACTTGAGCCTCAGAAACTGGTAAAGCAGAAAATAAAAGCTTCTTGCCATATACTTCTTAGTCTGGTCCATGGAACCTGATACATCCATAATACATAGCACAACGGCGTTAAAATCCTTTTTATGCGTTATTTTCAGTCTGCGGTAACGCAGATCGTCCTCCATGAACGGAAAGCGTTCGTTTTCTGTGCCGCTCCTGCTGCTTACAGTATCGCCTTCTGTCACAGTGAGTGCATCCGGCGGCGCCTCGTTCTGCTCATCTTCCCCCGGCATGTCTTCTCTCGGCAGGCCTTCCCTCGGCATGTCTTCCTTCGGCAGGCCTTCCCTCGGCATGTCTTCCTTCGGCATATCGTCCTTCGGCATATCGTCCTTCGGCAGGCCATCCTTCGGCATGTCATCCTTCGGCAGGGCATCGTCCGGCAGGGCATCGTCCGGCAGGGCATCCCCCGGCAGGCCTTCGCCCGCCTCCATGTTCCTGTTATACGCCTGCCTTCTTTTAATTTTTTCTATCACAGTCCTTCTCTTGGCAAGTCTGGGCGGGATTCCTTTCCTTTGGTAGCCCAACTTTCTGTAACCGTTAGCAGATTCTATCCCGGAAATCCTCTTTTTGTCCAGATCGGGCAGGTCGAGATCGTCAAAAAGGTAATTGACCAGTTCCTCCACTGTTATTTCGGTCTCGTAGATGTCTTCACCTTCCTGGTCTCCGGCGCTTCCGTGTCCGAAATTCCTGCCTTCCGCATCCTCCCCGACGACATCCCCTCTTTTTTCATCTCCATCGCCCGTTGCCGCGCCTTTGGTGTTTTTTCCGTAGATGAAGCTGTATTCCTTAATCCCCCTAACGGGTATCTTTATTTTTTTACTGCCGCTCTGGCCAATTATACTTTCCTCCGATATGATGCTGCCGATATTTTTTTTGATCGACTCCTCAACCAGTTCCTTATGTCTGCGTCTGTCTTCGGAGGAGCGCTCCTTACCTTCCGGATCGTAATCCCTGAAAATCGCCATTTTATCCTCCGCTCAATCCTTCCACAAATTATTGGCACCATACTTCAGGATCACGTTGCAGCAGTGGTCACAGTAGCCATTCCTTTTCATTTCCTCGACCATTGCGTTATATTTCCTGTCCTGCTCCTCATCTCTTACCTTGGCCTTGGTGATTATCCTGCTCAGTTCCTTCACCGAAGCAGTGAGCTTTTTCTCGATCGCTTCCTTCAGGGGCTCGTAACTGTCGTAATCTAGCTTTCCGCCATTACGCAGCACAAAAAACATATAAGCGGTCACATCACTCCTGAAACCTTTGGCGGAAGCCTCGGTTATTCCTATCTGCTCTTCTATCGAACGCATGAAGCGCTCGTCAGGTTCAAGCTCCTCTCCCGTGTTGGGATCTTTCAGCCTGGTCTTGTTTATAAACGCCTCGGCATGGTCGAGGTAATTGTTGAACAGACTTTCCGCCTGTTCCCTGTATCCGTAGATAAAAGCCTTTGTGACCTCTTTTTCGAGTATCCTGTTATATTCCTTCTTGATGGAATCCTGAACGAACCTTATATATTTGCTTTTATCCTCATCGCTTACAGGAAGCTCCTTCACGGACTTTATTATCGTTTCCATGACTGAGATCGGATTGATGCAGTCGTGTTCGGACTCGGACAATGCCATGTCGAGGGCCTTCATAATGAAACGTGTGGAAATGCCCGTCATTCCCTCGCGCGAATTCTCCTCGCGCAGTTCCATGATGTCGATCTTTCGTGTCAGCCCCTTCTCAACTATTTCCTCGCCGTTGTATATTTTGAGCTTGGTTATCAGGTCGACCTTTGAAGATGGCGCAAGCCGGGTCAATATTGCAAACATTGACGCCACCTCGATGGTGTGCGGCGCAATGTGAGCCTTGAACATGCTCTTACTGAGGATCTTTTCATATATCTTCATTTCTTCGTTGAGCTCAAGGCAATACGGTATCTCTATTTTCACAATCCTGTCCAGTATCGCCTCATTTGTGTGATCCGATTTGAATTTGTTCCATTCGGCTTCGTTCGAGTGGGCCAGGATAACCCCGTCAAAATAGATCATGGGGCCTTTGCCGGGAGATGGTATCGATTTTTCCTGGGTCGCGGTTATCATTGTGTGGAGATACTCGGTCTCGTTCTTGAAAACTTCTATAAACTCCACTATGCCCCTGTTTCCTACATTAAAAGCACCGTTCAGAGACAGTACCCTCGGATCGTCTTCGGGATACAGGTCTATCCTCGAAATATCCACACTACCGGTCAATACGCTGGTATCCTGGTTGTTCGGATCGACAGGAGGCACGACGCCTACCCCCTTACGAGACCTTACGGAGAAACCTGTGGTTTCTACGGGAAACCTCTCATATTCGCCGTTATATTCATTCTTCAGCCTGAACCGGCAGATCGGGCAAAGATCGCCTTCTATCCTGACGCCAAGAATCTCTTCGAATTTCTTCCTCAAATGCTTTGGTACGAGATGAAGCGGCTCCTCCCTCATAGGGCAGCCTTTCAAAGCGTATATCTCCTGACTACCCTCAAGAGCTTTCTTGAGCGCCTCCATAAGCGAAGATTTTCCCGAGCCCACCGGACCCACCAGGTAAAGGACCTGCCTGGACTCCTCTCCTGCCATTGCAGCCGAATGGAAATATCTCACAATGCTCATTATTGTTTTGTCTATCCCGTAAAAATCTCCGAAGAAGTTATATTTACGTATTACATCATTGCCATAGATCCTTCTCAATCTCGGGTTTTCATCGGTTTTAACGATCTCTACGCCCGCTTCGGAAATCAGGTCATACAGCCTCTGGTGCGACAGCACCGCAAGACCGGGATCCTTCCTCACCAATTCCGCATAGTCGAGAAACGTTCCTGAGAAATAGCTTCTGACCCTCTCCTGCCTATCCTTTTGTATAATACCGGAAATATCACGTTCAACCATACTGCCTGCCTCCTTGTCCTGTGAAACATACCGGTTCGGCGTCTTTACGCCACAATAAATTATATTAGCAGGGCTTTGTTAAAATGCCACAGGACATATATGGTAAGGTATGGCAATAATGACCCAAATGTGATTTCCGATATCAAAAATCACTTACCAGTATTTGCATTCGGTAGACATAAAGTCAGGATGATATAATTGAATGTGAACCCGGAGGCTGATACCATGCCTTATAAAAAACCCGAAATTTATATCTCAGGCCTGGTTGCATCGTTACTGCTGTTTCTTGCATTATTGGCAGTACAGTTTGATAATGTTTTTTTCAACAGTAGTTTTCAAACAGCGGCTGTAAACAAACTTAGTATCTATGAACGAATAATATCGCCGTCTGACCGATCGTTGCTGAAAAGCACTGACACGCCGCTTGAATCAGCAGTAAAAAATTCGATTACACCTGATCTGTTCGATAAGAATGTAAAATCGCTTATCGACGGACTTATCGATTTTGTGAGCGGACGGGCAAAAAATCTCCCCGACCTCTATATTGCGGGCGCCGACAAGTTGAGTATCGCGACGTCGGCGGGAATTACGCCTGCGGCTGTTGAAAAAATAAACCTGCAATTGGTTATGATGTTTTCAAGTAAACAGAACTACAACGATATTTTATCTGTTATTAGCCTCGTACAGTTCATCCTTAAGTATCTTCCGGTATTTCTGCTGCTTTTGCTCGCCGCTGTCGTTAATGCCATATTGAGGAGGAATTCATCAGAAATAATTGACTGGATGCACGTAGTGTTATTGTCCTATTTCATACTGTGCTGGTTTGCTGCCCTGCTTATCAGTTTAACACCCTGGTTGATTCCATTTTCGAGATTATCAGGATTGCCGGAATACACAGTGACCGGAATATTATCGGATTACATACGCTATTGCTCCGGCACCATCTCTTTGGGTATCCTGTTATCAGGCCTGGCCCTGCTGGCAGGAATGCGGTTTGCCGACTTTTTGTGTGGACGCCTTAACGAGTGCAACGAAACAGGCGGCCTGACAAATTCTTCGTTAGACCTAAATTTGAGGTTTGTTCGGCATGAAACAGGCTCTATATGGAACAGAACTCGTTTGACAACATTCCAGGACCGCTCAAAAACAGCCCAGACTTGCTTTTTGCCGATTCGTGCTCGCTCGATGCCGGTCAAGCCTCGCTCGATACGGTTTCAGGGCAGAGCTATACCTAAGTTGCTCGCTGTAACGGCTATTTACTCCATATTGGCCTTTGCGCTTGCCAACAATATAGATACCATGTTTCACAAAAGAAACCTTGGGCAAGCCGTATCTTATATAATTGGAAACCTGAGCTACAACTGCTATACAGATGCAAGAAACGAAGATGTGTGCCTTCTCAATATAAAGCTGCTGAACGAAAATGACAAAACACCGGTGCGGAATATGCAGGCAGCGATATATCCTCTTGATTCCGAATCCCGCGGCAAGGCAATAAGCGATAAGGAGGCTACTCCCGAAAAAGCGGATGAGTACGGATCCGTCTCATTTTTGCTCTCGGAAGGTGAATTCAGGCTCGAACTATATCCTTCGGACTTGTCAGGCTACAGAGGTCAGACCGTGTCTGACCCTCTTTCATATGATCTGAGTCTGTCGTCACCCGGGAGGATAGATCTTGCTATTACACTTGGCAGCGACGCCAATGAATCAAGCGAACCAGATAAAACAAGCAGCACCGATAAATCAAACGACACCGCTAAATCAAGTGGCGCCAGTAATTCAAGCGAACCCGCTAAATCGGGCGAACCAGATAATCCGAACGAACCCGATAAATCGAACGAGCCCGTTAATTCGAGCGAGCCCGCTAAATCGGGCGGACCAGATAATCCGAACGAACCAAGCACTACAAGCGTTCCGGTTATACCGCGTTTGAAAATCGTCGATGCTTCGATGCAATATATGCCCTAATTAAAGCTGCCGTCCCAAAGCGGCATATCCGATATATATTGGCGCTGTACCACCTGAACATAATATGCGCCAAATGTTTTCAACCCGTCCCAAAAACGTTGACAATCGGTTAGGACGTTGCGTCGGCATGGAGTTCCACACCCGTATATATGTATCGTTGACGCATTCTTCAGCATCCTCGTTATTATGCAGGATGTTGAATGATATATAATGGCAATACCTTGAATATTTTTTTGACGTTTCATCTATAGCATTTTCGGAGTGCTCCCAATATAGGTCTACTATCTTGCTATCTTCCATTAGTCTCCTCCACTTTCCTCATAGAGTAAAAAGCCTTTCACTATAATACACCACAAAAATCGCATCGCGTTGCATGTAAAATAGGAACTTTTCAAGATGAGCAAATAATTCATTTCGCAAAATAACCTCGCATTGGGGCTTTTCCTCCTTGATTAACCTAAAACAAAACCGGGAGGATGTGTCAAGAACGGCGAAGCTGCTCGTTTATCCTTGACACTCCCACCCGGTTTAACAATGTACTTCCAAAAATTCAGTCGTCCCTGTTTCCGCTAGCACTCCTCACTGTCGGCAATCATTTTATTTCCGGCAGATTGGCAATGCTCTTTCTGACGTCCTCTTTCGAATAATCCACGTCGACCATATTTCCGCTGAAATATAGATCATACGAGGACATATCGAAATATCCGTGTCCGCTCAGGTTGAAGAGTATTACCTTGGACTCGCCTGCCTCTTTGCATTTCAATGCCTCGTCTATGGCAGCCCTGATGGCGTGGGAGGATTCCGGCGCTGGTACGATGCCCTCGGTCCTTGCAAACAGGACACCTGCGTCAAACACAGCCTTCTGCCCGTATGCCTGTGCTTCGATCAACCCATCGTGATACAGCTGGCTTATGATGGCAGAATCTCCGTGATATCTTAACCCGCCTGCATGGATACCCTCAGGCGTGAAATCATGGCCAAGCGTGTACATTTTAGCAATAGGCGCAACCTTGGCAGTATCGCCGTAATCATATGCGAATACGCCCTTTGTGAGCGTCGGACAGGCAGTGGGTTCCACCGCAACAGCCCTGACCTTTGCCCCGCCGAATTTATCCTTGATGAACGGGAATGAAATTCCAGAAAAGTTTGAACCGCCGCCGCAGCATGCAAAAATTACATCGGGATATTCATCTATCTTCTGCATCTGAAGCTTTGCTTCCTGGCCTATTATGGTCTGGTGCAGGCATACATGGTTCAGAACGCTTCCAAGTGCATAGTTGGTATCATCATGTGTTGCCGCGTCCTCAACTGCTTCGCTTATTGCTATTCCAAGACTTCCTGTCGATTCGGGATCCTTTTCGAGTATCATCCTGCCCGAATGTGTCAGCGTGCTTGGACTTGCGTTGACAGTTGCACCGAAGGTCTGCATAAATGAACGTCTGTACGGCTTCTGTTGATAGCTTACTTTTACCATGTAGACTGTGCATTCCATATCAAAATAGCTGCAGGCCATACTCAGCGCGCTTCCCCATTGTCCTGCTCCGGTTTCGGTCGCGAGACGTCTGATACCTGCCTTTTTGTTGTAATAAGCCTGGGCAAGCGCTGAATTCAGCTTATGACTTCCGGTGGCATTGACACCCTCATACTTGTAATAGATCCTCGCCGGAGTATCCAGCGTTTTTTCGAGGCTCCTTGCCCTGAATAAAGGAGTAGGCCTCCACTGCCTGTACATGTCTCTGACTTCATCGGGTATCTCGATATATCTGTCTGCAGACATTTCCTGGGCTATTAGCGCGTCGGGAAAAATGGCCTTCATTTCCTCAGGCTTCATCACTTCACCGGTAAAGGGACTATAATATGGGGCGGGCTTGTTCGGCATGTCGGCAACGATATTGTACCATTGCCTCGGGATCTCAGATTCTTCCAAAAGAACTTTTACGACATCATTTCTACTCATGATTCTCATCTCTCCTCATCTTATCTATTCTGATCTGATCCGTTCTGATATATGATTTTATATTAATATACATTTCGATCATTTGCAATTAAATAGTGTCAGCTATATCGAAAAGCCTTCCCATTCAATCGAAGAAGCTATCCCCCGGAACTAATATCTTGTACAACATCAAATAAAGCCTTATTAAGGTATAACTTCTCTTTACCCACCATTTGGGATGTAAGAAATCCAGCCTCCTCAAGGGAAGCCAAATACCCGGACGCAGTTTTCCTGGATATATCCAAACCCTTTTCAATATAATTTATTTTTGTGTAGAACTCATAAAACAGAAGTTCTACCAATTCCTTTGAATATATTTTGGGCAGCATGGTTTTTATTTTTTCTGAAGTCATATCCACTACCGAATTGATTCTTTTTATCAGCAGCAACGTTTCTTCAGAGGTTTGCTCGATTCCATCCAATATATATAAAACCCACTCTTCCCAGTTATTGTTTGTTCTGACTTCTTGCAGCAGCCTGTAATAGGCAGATTTATTGCGGATAATATATTTACTCAGATATAAAATCGGACTATCCAGCAGTTCTTTCAAAACGAGATATAGAACATTTACGATTCTGCCAGTTCTCCCGTTCCCGTCATAAAAAGGGTGTATGGATTCAAACTGGTAGTGGATCACTGCCAGTTTTATGAGCGAGTCTACATTGTCATAATCTTCATTGATATACCGTTCAAGATTTGACATAAGATACAGTATCTCCTCTTCACCGGACGGAGGCGTATAAACAGTTTCTCCTGTTGTTTCATTCCTAAGTATGGTACCAGGCAGTTTTCTTATTCCGGCACGGTTT
>JAEYOM010000120.1 GCA_023411715.1 Bacillota bacterium
CGGTGGTGAGCAGATCTACAGGTACGCCGAAAGCTTCTTCGAGATCAGCATACAGCCCGCCGAGGGCAAACAATCCACGGATACGACCTTTGTCAATCCGAAAATCCAAATCGCTGCCCGGCTTGGCGTCTCCTCTGGCATAAGAGCCAAAGAGGAACATCCGCTCGACGCCATGGCGCTTTGCAATTTCACCGGCGATGTTTTTGATTTCATCAACAGTATAAATTCTCTCCATGAATGTTTCCCTCCTTTATGGTTAGTAAAAGGGCCTGTCAAATCGACAGGCCCTTAATCGGGGGCGAAGAGCCCCAAAAATGGCGGAGAGGGCGGGATTCGAACCCGCGTGCCGTTTCCGACAAACTGATTTCGAGTCAGCCCCGTTATGACCTCTTCGATACCTCTCCGTATATGATTTAACCGCCGGAGCGGAAAAACGCTTTTTAGAAAACTGTTAGCAAAGTGTTAGAATTTGCGAAAAATTTTCACTCATCCGGTGCTAACAAAGCCTAATGGTTACTGGGTTTTCGCCGAGCGGTCGAGCCTTTGACCGATTTGATTTCGAGTCAGGGCCGTTACAACCACTTCGATACTCTTCCGTATATAGTTTACAGCCTATTCACTTTTTGCTCAGCGTTCCCTCAGTTCACTGAAGAATTCCTTCAGAACGGTTGAACATTCTTCCTCCAGCAGTCCCCAGCTCACTTCGACCCTATGGTTGAAGGCGTTAACCCTGAATACGTCTATGACCGAGCCCGCCGCCCCGGCTTTCAGGTCCGAAGTACCGATGTACAGGTTCCGTACCCTTGCCTGGATGATCGCGCCTGCGCACATCGTACAGGGTTCCAGAGTCACATAAAGGTCACAGTCCGTCAGCCGCCACGAATCAAGTTCCTTGCAGGCCCTTCTTATAGCTGTCATCTCCGCATGGAGTGTGGAATCCTTTTTCGATTCCCTCTCGTTATGGCCTCTTGCGATGATAACGCCATCCTTGACCACTACCGCGCCGACCGGAATCTCATCAGAACGCCGGGCTTTTTCCGCTTCCGTGAGCGCCTGCGCCATATACCGCTCATGCGTCGTTAAAGAGCGGCGATCCGCTTTATGCCTCAAATCTAAACCTCCCGGCCCATATGAGGGAAAACGCGCACATCTGATTATACTACAAAGATCTGCAACAATCAATCGCTTTAATAAGGAATTATATGGAAAACGCCCGCTTGTGAACCCGCTTGTGAATGTCCGCTTGTGAACGCCCGCTTGCCGTTTACCTGCCTGATACGGCGTCGGACATGTCCCGGAGCGCCCGTCTATCTGGACATCAACCGACTGCTTAGATTGTAAAGTATTCTAAAAGGAAGGATGATAAGAAACATGATACCCATAATGACGAATTCTACAAACATCCCGAAGTAGTTGGTTAACCTTTCCATAAAATCACCTGTCCTGATTATAAACCTTTATCATTTGCTTGACGGAACGACCTTGTCCAATAAAATCTTCGACATTATTATATACTTTTATAACATCTTTTATGTTAAAAATTTATGACAAGATCATTACTTTTTCTTTAGCATTTGAGTAATATGCGATGATTTTTTGTTATTTCAAAGGGAAAAATATGCAAGTGTCGAATATCTACAATTATGCTCGTAAAAGAAAGGCAGAGCGGTAAACTGCAGCAGGTTCCGCTGCAAATTTGACAGAGGTGACGATCATGAATGTAATAATACTGGTTGCATTGATATTCGTAATACTCAGTTTGGCGAACAAGTACCTGAAGGTGCCAATGGATAACAACCAAAGATATGACGGAATCAACAACAGGTTTTATGGCGAAGGCCATACGGGAGATATGCCTGTGCCGCCGTCAGATGATGAAGATCGGGAGGACGGGCAGGAGGACGGCCGGGAGGTCGACCAGGGTGATAGCTGGGAAGACGGCGAGGAGGACCAGGAGGATCGGCAGCGTGGACAGGCCGATAATGGTACGGAATTTGGTGCTGATGAAACTGGTGCCGATGTTCAGGACAAATACGGACCGGGCGAAGCGGGAACGGCAGACCGGCTGGAGTATGGAGCCGAAGACCAGCAAGCGTCCGGCCGGAATGAAATACCCGTGCGGCAGGACGAACAGCCGGATCATAATATGGTTAATCATATGGAAGATCGGCAGCCTGACAGCCTGTGGGTGGGCGGCTCCGATCAGAAAGCTCCTGCAGGGGATGCAGCCATTTACAGTAATACCGACAATGAGCAGGGCGTAGTTATAGATACTGAAGTCCATATAGATGCGGCAATGCCGCAGGATCCCGAAAAATCCTGACCGCAATTTATAAATAATGTATGAAACCGCCTATAAGGCGGCGTTAATAAATTAGCACAGAGGATTAATATTTGTATCACTTTTCAGCCACACTAACAATACTGCAGAGTACTTCGATATATGAACACTGCAGAAAAAAGTGCGGCTTTATTATTTTCCGGAACGGAAAAACAACAGGGTGATATGAATGAAAACAAGCTGGAAGGGTTCAATCAGCTTCGGTATGGTTTATTTCCCCGTCAATGTATATACGGCGACGTCGGGTTCCGAAGGGATCAAGTTTAACTATCTTCATAAGAAATGCAATAACCGCGTCCGTTACAGAAAATTCTGCGAAGCTTGCAACGTGGAGCTGTCGCAGGACGACCTCGTGAAGGGCTATGAATACGAAAAGGACAAGTATATCCTGGTAACTGATGAGGATTTCGAGAAACTGCCCATAAAGTCAAAAAAGACTATCTCGATAATGCATTTCGTAGAGGAAGAGAAGGTCGATCCGATATATCTCGACAAGGCTTATTATATAGGTCCCGGCAGCATTAGTGCGGGCAAGGCCTTCGAACTTTTCAGGAGGGCCATGCAGGAGACCGGTAAGGTGGGTATTGCAAAAATCACACTTACTTCAAATGAATACGTATCCATGATCAAACCATACGAAAAAGGTGGTATGCTGCTTTACCTCCTCTATTACGCCAATGAGATAAGGAAGACCGACAGTATACCGGAGCTGAACTATAACGTGGATATCCATGACAATGAGATGAAAATGGCCGTCAGCCTGATAGACAATATGACCTCCGAGTTCAACATCGACGAGTACAGGAACGAATACCAGGAAGCCTTGAAAAAGCTGATCGAAGCCAGGATGGAGGGCAGGGAGGTAGTAAGTCCGCCGGAAGCGCAATCGAATATCATCGACCTGATGGAAGCTCTCAAAGCAAGCGTCGAAGCGGCCAGGGAAGACAAGGCGGCAGCCGGTCCGAAAGGGGCGGCGAAAGGCGGGACGAAAGGCGGGACCAGGGGAAGGGGCAAAGGCGCAGGCAAAGGTGCGGAAGGCGAAAAGACCGCAGCAAAGAGGAAGTCCTCATGAATGAAAACCTGCATAGGATAGATAACTTTTGCAGGAAGTTCCGAAGCATCTGTCAGGACCAACTGGGCCAAGTCTTAGTCCCATTGTGTTGCGAAATATATGCGTGAGGTGGTGTAAAAGCATCTCTCGTAGGAGCTGCGTTCGAAGAAATAATGGCAGGTCAGTGGGAACATTCTGCATTTTCGTCTAAAAGCAGTTGCATAATGCGTTTTACATGATATAATCTGCTTATATAAAATTATAAGGCAGCCATACTTGGATTCTGAGCAATTGTATAAAAGTATGACCGAATGCAGGGAGGTTAAAGCGATGCAGGAATGTGACAGACTGATCGTGCCGGAGGGTTACAAACCGGGCATGTCGATCAGAGAAACAGAGGTCGCCATTAAATTTATCAAGGATCACTTTGAAAATATACTGGCAAAGGAAATGAATCTGACCAGAGTTTCGGCTCCTTTGTTTGTAAAGCCGGAGTCCGGTCTGAACGATAACCTTAACGGCGTTGAGAGGCCTGTATCCTTCGATGTTCCCGACGCCGGAGCGGGTAGAGTGGAAATCGTACAATCGCTTGCCAAGTGGAAGAGAATGGCGCTGCAGCGTTATGAATTCAAAAAAGGCGAAGGCCTTTACACGGATATGAACGCGATAAGGCGTGACGAGGTCCTGGATAATCTCCATTCCATATATGTAGACCAGTGGGATTGGGAAAAGATACTCGATAAGAGCGAACGCAACGTCGATACGCTTAAGGACATAGTCCGCAGGCTGTTCTCCGTATTCAAAAGTACCGAGAACGAAGTATGCAAGGCATTCCCATCGCTTCAGAGGTATCTCCCCGATGATATTTTCTTTATTACTACGCAGGAACTCGAGGACATGTATCCCGAACTTGACCCGAAAGGCCGCGAGGATATGATCCTTAAGGAGAAAAAGGCAGTATTCATTATGAAGATAGGCGGGCTTCTCAAGTCCGGCGTCAAACACGACGGAAGGGCTCCGGACTATGACGACTGGGAGCTTAACGGCGATATAGTTTTCTGGTATCCGATCCTGAATAAGGCGTTTGAGGTTTCTTCGATGGGTATTAGGGTCGACGAGGCATCGCTGTTAAAACAGCTGAAGCTCGCAAACTGCGAAGAAAGGCTAAATCTACCGTTCCACAGGGATCTCCTTGAAAAAAGGCTGCCATACACTGTAGGCGGTGGAATCGGACAGTCAAGGATCTGTATGTTCTTCCTCGGTAAGGCGCATGTCGGCGAAGTACAGTCGTCGATCTGGCCGGATGAAATGTCGGAAGCCGGCAGGAAAGCTGGGATACAACTGCTCTGATAAGGTTTTGATCCTAAACTCGGTAATTGTAAAAAACAGGCGTCCCATAAAGCCCCGTATCAATAAGAATCTTATAAATTTTTTGAGATTTGCCGCAGGATTTCAAGTCCTGCGGCTTTTTTCTTGCCTTATTCTGGCAATAAAATTGGTTTATTGCTTGAATGTATTTTAGGAAAGTCTTAATAATTTATAATGTAGAAAATCATAAACATCTTCAGAAAACTTGATAGAATAATGATTGATGATGCAATAATTAGAAAGATGAAAAGGAGCATACAGCCATGCCTGAAAAAATACTACTTGTAGATGACGAGCATGAAATTGCGGATCTGGTAGAAATGTATCTGCAAAACGAGAATTATGCTGTATTCAAATTTTATTCAGCAGCCGAGGCTCTGAATTGTATCACAACGACAGAGCTTGATCTTGCCATATTAGACATTATGCTGCCGGGAACAAACGGCCTTAATATTTGTAAGAAGATACGAGAAAGCCATACCTACCCCATTATCATGCTGACGGCAAAGGATGAGGAAACTGACAAAATTACAGGACTCACTTTTGGGGCAGATGATTATGTTACCAAACCCTTTAAACCACTGGAGTTATTGGCGCGGGTAAAGGCACAACTGCGCCGTTATAAAAAGTATGGCAACGCTCCTACACAGGTGGATACCCCAAGCGATACAAAGGTAATATCTACCCGAGCAGGCTTGGTTTTGGATATAAGTGCTCATATATGTACTTTGAACGATACTTCCATATCGCTTACACCGACAGAGTTTAAAATCTTACAGGCATTGTGTGAAAGGAAAGGCTCCGTTGTAACTTCGGAAGAACTTTTCCATGCAGTATGGCAAGATGAATACTATGACAAAAACAGTAATACGATCACCGTCCACGTACGGCACTTGCGAGAGAAAATGGGTGATGCAACTGATGATTCAAGATATATAAAAACGGTATGGGGAGTGGGGTATAAAATTGATAACTGAAAAAAATGATTATTCAAGGATGAAGCGAAAAGTATTCATTCAAATGATTATTGTACTTACCGCATCTGCGGCTGCAGTATTAATTTTCTATAATTTTCTTCAAGGAAAAATTGGAGTTTGGACGATTCGCGCCATCTCATTTCTTTCTGACACAAGCTATGATCATGCACTCAAAATCTATACCGCTATCTTCCGCAATCATTGGACAGAATTTATGCTTTTGGCGATGGGGATTGTGTTCTTATGTCTATTCCACTTCTCATTAACCTGGTTCGGAAAATACTTCGATCAAATTAACAAGGGTATTCACGCATTATTGAGTACAGAACGTGAAGTTATCAAAATGTCACCTGAAATGAAATCCATAGAGGAAAATCTCAACATGGTGCAGCACACATTGGAGCAACAGCGGGCAGAAGCCGCATTGTCCGAACAGAAAAAAGATGATCTGATTATGTATCTCGCGCACGATATAAAAACGCCGTTGACTTCTATTGTCGGCTATTTGAGTATTCTGGATGAAACGAAGGAGATGCCGGAATTACTGCGGGAAAGGTGCATTCGTATCAGTCTGGAAAAAGCAAACCGCCTTG
The DNA here is from genome assembly GCA_023411715.1 of Bacillota bacterium. Classification (GTDB taxonomy): domain Bacteria; phylum Bacillota; class Clostridia; order Acetivibrionales; family DTU013; genus JAEYOM01. The sequence goes on from JAEYOM010000120.1 coordinate 6,331, forward strand.
AGAAGCTGATCAACGAGTTTTTTGAAATTACCCGTTTTCATAGGCAGGACATTATAACATCAAAAAAGGAAATAGATTTAAATTATATGCTAATCCAACTTGTTGATGAATTTTATCCTCAAATGGAAGCTAATTCAGAAAGGGCTGAACTCAATATCAAAGAGGATATTCGAATTTATGGTGATGCGGATTATCTGGCGAGAGCATTTCAAAACCTGATTAGAAATGCAATCACATACAGCGATAAAAATAGCATTATCCATATTGGTGCCTGTCTGCAAGGAGATAATGCAATCATTACTGTAACAAATGAGGGTGAAACCATTTCGCTGGAAGAGCAGGCACATATTTTTGAAAAGTTTTATCGTGCTGACGATGCACGGCAGGCTAATACCGGAGGATCTGGTCTAGGCCTTGCGATTGCAAAAAATATTATTACACTTCATAACGGCACTATTTGTGTTCGAAGCGAAAACAGAAAAACGACTTTTTCCATTTTACTTCCTGCCATAATTACGAAAGAAAAGGAGGCCTAACTATGAGTGATTTGTTCGGCTATATCATTCTTGGCGCATTGCTGATTTTTGTTGTCGCAATCTTGTATATGCCAATTTATATTCGGTTGCGAAGTAAAATCTCACCTATCAGACAGATTTGTTTTATAGGGTTAGCAGGATCTTTCTTTGTTATCATTTTTGCGACTTTGCTCTTAGATATAATCAGCGGCATACGGATGGGAAATTTGTTTCATCCTGCTATCAAGATGCTGAATTTAATTCCTTTGAATTGGCTGAATGAAGCTTGGGAAATGGGTACAGAAAAAATGGTAACGCAGATTGTCGCCAATATGCTTATATTCGTACCTCTTGGATTTCTGCTGCCAATTGTCTTTCACAAATTACGCCGCAGTATAAATACTTTATACTGTATATTGTTCACGTCCTTTAGTATTGAATTGTTTCAATACTTCATTGGACGCTCTGCGGATATCGATGATCTAATCCAGAATTTCATTGGCGGAGCCATAGGATATCTATTTTTCTGCATACTATCATTCACATTGGGGCGAACTCGATTTTGGAAAAAAGCATTGTCAGAATCAAATAAGTGAAAAGTATATTACCCCCCCCATCTGAGATGGGGCGAATAGAATAAGCAGTGGTTATGCCAGTAAAAGAACTCCTATAGTATTATGATATAGGTTTCGCAAGCCGAAGCAGGTTATTCTAAATGCCGAGCTAATATTTCGTTGTAAAAAAGCAAGTCTGGAAACAGAGGTTCCAGGCTTGCTTTGAGCCAGAGACGACCGCTATATAGAGGGTTAAGTGTAACCCCTGTTTCAGACGGCCTTATATCAGCCGAGTATTGCCTTTAGATCCGCTTCCGGGGTCGAAATGGGCTTCAGCCCGAACTTCTCCACGAGCACGTTCAGAACGTTCGATGAGAAGAATGCGGGTATCGTCGGACCGACGTATATATTCTTTATACCGAGCGCGAGTAGTGTAAGAAGTATGCATACGGCTTTCTGTTCGTACCATGACAGAACGAGCGTCAGCGGAAGCTCATTGACCTCGCAGCTGAATGCTCCTGCCAGAGCCAGGGCTACCTGGATCGCGGAGTATGCGTCATTGCACTGCCCCATGTCCATTATCCTGGGCAGCCCGCCGATCTCACCGATATCAAGGTCGTTGAAGCGGTACTTGCCGCAGGCAAGCGTCAGTATTACGGTATCTTGCGGTGCCTGTTTGACGAATTCGGTGTAATAATTCCTGCCGGGTTTTGCTCCGTCACAGCCTCCTACCAGGAAGAAATGTCTTATAGCGCCGTCCTTAACAGCCTGCACGACTTTATCCGCGGCGCCGAGGACTGTGTTGCGTGCAAAGCCCGTTGTCAGGACGCTGCCGCCGTTTATGCCGGTAAAGTGCTTGTTTTCTGCCCAGCCGCCTAGTTCCAGCGCCTTTCTGATGACGGGCGTGAAATCCTTCCTGCCGTTTTCGTCCTGAATATGCACGAGGCCCGGATATTCAACGACTGCCGTAGTGAATACCCTATCCGAATAACTCTGCTTCGGGGGCATCAGACAATTTGTTGTGAACAGGAAAACTCCCGGTACATTTTCAAATTCCTTCTGCTGATTCTGCCATGCAGTGCCGAAGTTGCCCTTGAGGTGTTGGAATTTCCTGAGTTCCGGGTAACCATGCGCCGGCAGCATCTCACCGTGGGTGTAAATATTTACGCCTTTACCCTGGGTCTGCTCCAAAAGCTGTTTCAAATCGTGCAGATCATGGCCGCTGACAACTATGAACGGGCCCTTTTCTACATCCGTCGTGACTTTTGCAGGCGCCGGGTGGCCGAATGTACCGGTATTGGCCTCATCCAGCAGTGCCATGCACTTCAGGTTGACCATACCGAATTCCATCAGCAGGTTCAGCCATCCGTCCACGCTGTGCTCCTCTCCGATAGCCTTCATGCCCTTGAAGAACCAGGCTGTTACCTCAGGGTCCTCTTTTCCGAGCACGTATGCATGCCATGCGTATGCGGCCATCCCGCGAAGTCCCAGAAGTAAAGTGGAACGAAACGACACGATGTCGGTATCGCCTGTCCAGAGTCTATCTGCGGCGAAGTTTTCCACGCCTCCCAGACTCTTTGTTTCTTCCCCGACTTTTGCAGTAATTTCGTTAACGCTGTCGATATCGAAATTAACGTTTGTGATCGTGGTAAAAAGCCCCTGCATCATTAAAACCGCTGCATCCCTTCCGGGTTTCCCGTTACTTTCCGCAGCTCTCGCGAGGCCTATAAGGGCGCCGGTAAGTTCATCCTGCCCATTTGCCACGACGGCACTCTTACCGCAGGCGCCCGCCTTTGTGCAGCCTTTGCAACCGGCTGTCTGCTCACATTGAAAACAAAACATTTCAATCATTTCTTGATCCTCCTGTTATTAACTATGTTGTGAATTTATAATTATTCCGGCATTTGGGCCGGTAGGTTTACTGACTGACTAACTGACTGACTATCTGTTTGTTTTGACACAGCAATTGTAGTATAATTTGCATATCAAATCGGTAACCACGGTTACAAACAGTGGAGAGGTGTAAGCATGGATCAAAGATATCAAAAGGTGCTATCGGAGTGCATGCTGTTCAGGGGAATGACAGCGCAGGAGCTTTCAGCTCTGCTTGACTGCCTTGATTTCAGGGTACGCAGGTTTGGCCGGAACGATATAGTGAATATGGCGGGCGATCCTTTCGAAGGCGTCGGGGTGATTTTATCCGGACAGGCGGACGTAATAAAGGAAAACAACGCCGGGGAACGCATGATCATGGCAATGTTGAGACCCGGCGACTTATTCGGTGAGATGGCTGCCTTTTCCGGTGTCGGGAAATGGCCTGCCACCGTGGTTGCCCATACGGACTGCAGCGTTATGTATGTGCCTTCCGACAAGCTTACCGGCCAATGCGAAAAGACCTGCGCGGGCCACAGGAGGCTGATAATAAACATGCTGGGCATATTGTCGAAGAAGGCTCTTACTCTAAGCAAAAAACTCGAGTATCTGTCGATCAGGAGCGTTCGTGGAAGGATCGCGAATTTTCTGCTTGAGTATTATAAAAACAGTGGCCAGGCGACCTTCATACTTCCCATGAACAGAAACGAAATGGCGGATTTCCTAAACATAACGAGGCCTTCCCTGTCCCGTGAAATGAGCAGGATGAGGGATGAGGGCATTCTCGACTTTCACAGGTCGTCCGTCAGGATAACGGACATGGCCGCATTGAAGGAAGCGGCTGAGTAACGGCAGAGTAATGGCACACCTTCCAATTACCGTTGCCAGAGCCCCGGGATACCACCGGGGCCTTAGAATATACCTGCCATTCTTATCAAAAAGCAAGCTTCAGTCAATAATGAACGGTAAAAAGCAATAATCAGTAATAAATCTGCACAAACAGGGTATATAATTGACAGAAAACATTTGGGAAAGAGGTATTGCATATGGAACTGAAAACACCTCGCGAATCAATGGTCGAGATGACCGAACTGGTTTTACCGAACGACACGAATCTCCTCGGCAACCTGCTCGGCGGAAGGCTGGTGCATCTGATAGACATTGCGGGTGCGATGGCGGCTCAGAGACACTGCAACAGGATAGTCGTAACCGCTTCGATAGACAGCGTGGAATTCAAACACCCAGTAAAACAGGGTGAAATAGTGATACTGAAAGCACGGGTCACCTGGGTCGGCAGGACGTCGATGGAAGTCGCCGTGGAAGTATTTTCTGAGAACCTGATGGGCGAACGGAAATTCACCAATAAGGCATATCTGACACTGGTGGCTGTAGATGCGGAGGCGAAGCCTGTGGAGGTATGCGGTCTGAGGCTTGAGACAGAAGAAGATAAAGCTGAGAATGAGGCTGCCGCCAACAGGCGCTGTGAACGGCTCAAAAGAAGGGAACAGCCTTGAGCGATCGGATATGTCGGCCTGGTGGCTGAAGCCGGAACATATTGACCCCAACATATGCCTGCACTGCAAACATATTAAAGGTACATTCTTAGCCATCCCACTGCCTGAACCCACATCTCTTTTTTAAATTCATGCCTTGTCTCAGGGTATATGATGAGCTTCAGCCTTTCCGGACAATCCTTGTATTGATTTTTTATCTCTTCGCAAAATGCTATTACTTTATTCGTATCGTAATGCTTGTCAATGTCGCCTACTTGTATGAGAAGCGGCCTGTTTCCGAATCTGCCGGGACACATGGCAGGCTGGTATTCCACCGCATATTTTTCAAGTTCCCTTTTGGCATCTTCATCGTCAACTATAGGTGTATCGCCCGGTATATCGTTCCAATAAGGTGAACTTATAAATGGAATTCCGACCTTTATCCTGTCGTCAATCACCATGGCTCTGTATGTCATGAAGCCGCCCATCGAAATGCCCGTCACCGCTATCCTGCCTGCATCTATTTCCTTATTGGATGAAAATTCGTCAGTAAGCAGCTTTACATCGTCCGCCGTTTCTTTAATAGCCTTTCTCACTACAATAACGTCCACTTTCCCAAATGACCTTATTGCCGTCATTTCGAAGCTCGGACCGGGCCTCTCCCCGTGAAGCCTGTTGTCTATGGCAACTGCGTAATAACCCATTTCCGCCAGTTCCTCCATGTATCCTCCATCCCTAAACATCTCCTTCCTGCCGGTAAAACCGTGGCTCATTATTACGAGCGGCTTTACAGTTCCGTCATTCCTCCTGCACGTAATTACAGGAATATCTTTGATAAATCTTTTTTCATATATCGTTTTCATTGAAGCGCCTCCTTGTTTTGTTACATTTTACATTGTAAACTATAAAGCAATAGACAGGTCAAGTGGAGGTTATCATGGAAATATCGGTCGGCAAGCTTTCGAAAATGTACGGCATCTCAAGGACCGCCCTTTTGTATTATGACAGCATTGGACTTTTGAAACCTTCAGCGCGAAGTAAGGCCGGCTACAGGCAATACTTCGATGAAGACGTTAAGCGACTTGACCGTATAATGCTTTTAAGGGAGGCAGGCGTTTCGCTCAATCAGATTGATGCTCTGATTTCGGCGGATGAGCATATGTCTGCGGGCATGCTTATGAAAAGGCTCGGTGAGTTGAATTCAGAAATAAGCAGGCTTAAGGCAATGCAGCAGGTAATAATCGGCTTGCTGGGGAACAATTCAATAATCAGCAATTTAAAGGGCATGGACATGGACACACTACAAAAGATACTGAAAGTTGCCGGGATCAGTATGACGGAAGACCGGCTCGACCAGGATGCAATGGATGCCTGGCATGCAGAATTTGAAAAGAACTCCCCGGAGCAACATAAAAAGCTGCTGACTCTTTTTGAGGCAATAATAAACCCGGCTAAACCGGATAGAGGCGGGAACGGGACCTAATCTGCGTTAACGATATACCGAACATATGTTTGATATTTTCTGCGATTTGTGATAAACTAAAATTATGGCGGATATTAATCCGGCCACCTGATAAATTTCGGGTTATTAAGCTATTTTCGGGTGATGTTATGGAATTGATGGATAAGCTCAAAGTACTTGCCGACAGTGCGAAATATGATGTTTCCTGTGTTTCCAGCGGCAGTTCGCGTAAAAACACACCGGGCGGAGTAGGCAGCAGCTTTGCCGCCGGTATTTGCCATTCCTTTACAGGCGATGGACGCTGCGTTTCGCTCCTGAAAATATTGATGTCGAACCAGTGCATTTACGATTGCGCCTACTGTGTCAACAGATCGTCCAACGACGTTCCCCGGGCGGCATTCACTCCCGAAGAGATAGCCGCTCTTACGATAAATTTCTATAGAAGGAATTATATAGAGGGACTGTTTCTCAGCTCCGCCGTTGTCAAATCTCCCGATCATACCATGGAGCTGATCATACGTGCCGTCCGGCTGCTTCGCGAGCAATACCGGTTTAACGGATACATCCATATTAAAGCAATACCGGGAGCGGACAACGCGCTGATAGAAAAAGCGGGCAGCTACGTAGACCGGATGAGCGTCAACATAGAACTGCCGACGAGCGACGGCTTGAAGCTGCTGGCTCCGCAGAAGAAAAAGGATGCGATACTTGGACCGATGGGCTTCATTAGCGGCAGGATCGGCGAATCGGACGAAGACAGGCGGCGTTTCAGGAGCGCGCCGAATTTCGTCCCTGCAGGGCAGAGCACACAGCTTATCGTGGGAGCCACCCCGGACCATGATCTGGGTATACTGAAGCTGACTGAAGGGTTGTACAGGCGGTATCATATGAGGAGGGTGTTTTATTCCGCTTATGTTCCTGTTTCCAACCATCCGGCACTGCCAAAGGACATAAAACCGCCGCTCCTGCGGGAGCACCGCATTTATCAGGCGGACTGGCTTCTCCGCTTTTACGGTTTTAAGGCCGACGAGCTTCTCGATGACACGCATACGGATTTCGATACGCTGCTTGATCCCAAATGCGACTGGGCTCTCAGGCATCTCGACCGGTTTCCGGTCGAAGTCAACAGGGCCGACTATTATCAGCTGCTGAGGGTACCCGGGATCGGTGTGCGTTCGGCTGAGAGGATCGTAAAAGCGCGTAGGACTCAAAAGCTTGATTTCAATGATATAAAAAAGCTTGGCGTCGTATTGAAAAGGGCGCGTTTCTTCATAACCTGCAGGGGCAGATACATCGACAAGCTTGACGCCGGCGCCGGGTTTATAAGGGCGAACATGCTGCTGGGGAGGGAACGCCTGCCGGCACTTGATACTGGCTATACCCAGTTAAGTTTTCTGCCTCCCGCGCCTTCCCCTCTTAAGAGACTGGAAGCGCAGTGGAATACGGCCGTGTTCTCAGACTGGGCCGACGTGCAGTATCAGCTGAATGCTGCCGATCCGTTCGCATCGAAGCGTATTTCGGGGATAAACGGGTCGCTCGGCATTACCGACGGCGGTACAGAGTCCGGTTCCGGACCGGCGCTGCTCCCTGCTCATGAGGACGTAATAGCCAGTATTACGGGGGAGTTGTGATGCTTGTATATGTTTACGACGGTAGTTTCGAAGGTATACTGACGGCAGTTTTCGAGGCGTTCAGCCGAAAGGAGGCCCCGGAAGCAGTTCTCCCGGAACAGGGGCTGCAGCAGGATCTGACGGCACGATATGTTTTCATAGCCGCGGATCAGGCAAAATCGGACCGGGTGTATGCGTCGGTCTGGAAAAATATTTCGGAAGAAGCCCTGAAAAACATCTATCACACCTTCCTTTCCGAAGATTCCGGGGCCGGTACGCTGATCTACCGATACCTGAAGCTCGGCTGGAAAATGGGAAGCAGCGTTGACATGCACCTGTCCGACGACACTGTATTCAAAATAATGGACGTAAACCGCAGGGTAGAGCATGAAGTGCACAAAATGATGGGCTTCGTCAGGTTCCGGCAGGTCGAAGGCGGGCTCTTTTACTCTTCCATAAGCCCGGACCACAATATCGTGGAACTGCTAGCGCCGCATTTCTCCGAAAGGTTGTCGGACCAGAACTGGATCATCCACGACGTAAAAAGGGAGATCGCCGCTCTGTACAATACCAGGGAGTGGATCATAACAGAGTTTTCAGCGGACGAGATACCACGCGCAACTGAAGAGGAGAAACATTTTTCTGCGCTCTGGAAGGAGTTTTTCAAAACGCTTGAGATAAAGAGCCGCTCAAATCCGAAGCTCCAGCGGCAGCTGATGCCCCGGCGATACTGGGAGCACCTGGTCGAGAAATGGTGAACTGCTGTCGGTATTGCCGCCTGTTGACTTTAGTTGTGATTCGTATTCATTCAGAACATCTTTTTCCTCGCTAGTATAAAGGCCGATATTCCAGACAACAGAAACGCTATACCCAGCACCAGCAGAAACGCATGTCTGAATCCGCCGAGATCTGCAGGTAACGGCACGTTCATGCCGAAAAAGCTTGCCACCATGGTTGGTATTGCCATAACGATCGTAACGGAGGCAAGGAATTTCATCACTATGCTCACATTGTTGGAAATTACTGACGCATAGGCCCCCATGATACCCGTAAGGATGCTGCTGTATATGTTGGCCATTTCTATGGCTTGCTTGTTTTCTATGATAACGTCCTCGAGCAGATCGGTGTCGTCCGGGTATTTCTTTATGCCATCGTGCTTTAGAAGTTTTTCAAGCACTATCTCGTTGGATTTCAGGGAAGTCGAGAAATAAACCAGCGACTTTTCAAGCTTCAGGAGCTGTATGAGTTCCTTGTTCTTCATCGATTTGTGAAGCTCGTTTTCAATGCGGCTGCTGGCCTTGTCTATGTATTTGAGGTATTGCAGGTATTGTGCGGAATTCCTGTAGAGTATCTGGAATACGAAACGGGTCTTGAAGTATGTCAGGAATGACTTAACCCTCTTTTTTTCAAAATCCTTTATGATCGTATTTTCTTTCAGGCAAATCGTTACGATCGCATCCTTTAGCAGGATGATGCCAAGCGGAATGGTTGAATATAGATTCGTATTGCCGTCGTTGTCTATGACTGGAACGTCCACGAGGATAAGGAACTGGTCATTGTCATGCTCGATCCTGGCGCGTTCTTCTTCATCAAGGGCGGCGCGAAGGTATTCGTTGTCTATGTTCATCCGGTGGCCGACCCTTTGCAATTCTTCCTCATCGGGGTTTACAAGACTGACCCATACACCCTCTTCGAAATTATCCAGGCTGACCAGTTCATCGTTTTTGGTTTTATATATATTCAACACAGGCAGGACCTCCAAAAGTGCAATAAAGAAAATCATCGGCGCGTCGAGCGCCTGCGATTTGAACAAGATTTCGCAAAGCTTATTGCGCCGCACATAAGCGTCATTAAAATATCTTGCAGAATGCAAAATGTTTCATTAATGTAACGTTTTCGCTATGCGACATGTATATACTGCGCAGCAATCTCTTTACGCTCCATTGCGTAAAACACCCCTTCGACACTGAAGGGGTGTTATGCAACTTGTTCACCTTATTATACAGTCATGCCGGACTAATTACAATAAAATTATTCAGCCTGCAGGCACTTAAGTTTCATCATTGTCATCATAATAAGAATAATCCATCAGCTCATTGTAGAGGCTTTCGATTTCTTCATACTCTTCATACTGCTGGTTGTCGTCACTTTCCAGGAATTCTTCAAGGCTTGAGATATCATTGATCTCAAATGCAAGCCCGTTACTTTCCAATAATTCATTTATCCTGTCGAATATCTCCTGTTTATCTGCCATACGAACCCTCCAAATATCAGTTTTATTTCGGTTAAATATTATGAGTAATACCGGCCATTTTATTCATCAAATATGATATAATGGATGGATTGGTTCAAATCGAACAAAAGCCGGAATGATTGGGGCAGTTTATGGAAGTACGTTTTTATGGATTCGAAAAAATAGAGAACAATAAATTGAAATATGCCGTTATATGCGCGTCCCAAAAAGGCAGATGGATTTTTGCAAAGCACAGGGAACGGTCCACATGGGAGACTCCGGGCGGTCACCGGGAGCAAAGCGAGGATATTACGGAAGCTGCAAAAAGAGAACTGTACGAAGAAAGCGGCGCAACAGTGTACGAGCTTGAACCTGTCTGCGTTTATTCGGTGACTGATAACGATACAACAGATTACGGCGCTTTGTTTTATGCGGATGTAAGGGAGACCGGGCCGCTGCCGGAAAGTGAGATAGGCGGGATAAAGCTGTTTAAGCGTCTGCCGGGCGAACTGACCTACCCTGAAATTTTTCCGCAGCTATTCCGAAAGGTCACAGATTACCTGTCAATCAAATATATGAAGCTACTCGGCAATGATCCGGTTCGCAACGTCAACATCATTCAATTTCTTAAGTCGTACCCGGCCTATTCTTTCGACAGGGTTGGCGATTCAATACTGATAAGGGGAACCAGTGACGAGGATTGGGTTTATATCAGCAGCTGCTCGGAAGAAGAATTCGGCAGCCTGATTGAAGGCCTGGACGAAGAGGACAAATGCTTCGCCGTCCTTGAGGACTGGATGCTGCCGCCGATCGTCCGTGACAGAAAGGTGAGATCGCGCCTGACCAGCATGAAATTGGTCTTTGACAGGTCGGGCTACGAGCGTAAGAACCAGGGAGACGTTCCGAAAAGTGTCTGGCTTAAGACAAGCGAAAGTGCAGGGGACGAAGGAACGGTAAGGTACAGTCCGGAAGCCGGCATGATATCTGACGGATCCCGTATGGCAGACTCTGAAGTTACTGACCTTACGATACCGGATGCACCGGTATTATATAATAATTCCGACTACAAGGAATATATTTCGATAGATTATATCGAAGAGAGGATACTGAACGGCATCGGCGCCGGTATCCGAAAAGACGGCAGGCTCGTCGCCTGGGCGCTGACTCATGATGACGGGGCCATAGGATTCCTGCATGTGCTAGGGGATTACAGGAGAAGAGGATACGCCGCGAGGATAACCGAGGCTATGGTAAGCAGGCTTATCGCGGCGGGTGAAGTACCGTTCGTGCATATAGAGGAGTCCAACGTCGCGTCCATGGGGCTGGCAGTCAAAGCCGGCTTCAGGAAGGACAGGAGGATACACTGGATCAAGCTGGTATAACTGCGCTTGTTCCATGGGATATAATGGCCGAAACCACGGTGAAATCATGAATCCATAAATTAGCAAAATAGAAAATATGGAAACGACATAAAGTGACCTGAAACCATTGTAAAATTTGCGTTTTGGGTCATTTTTTATTGCAATTTAGAGGAAAATGTTAT